>CAYZQQ010000321.1:0-4563 GCA_964480075.1 uncultured Anaerolineaceae bacterium | reverse complement strand
AAAGATATATCAGAATTCGGTTTTATTGACAAAATTTAAGCGAACGTTGAGTAATGAGGGGTGAAAAACCACTTGCCCCGCATCCAAACAAAATAGGGAGGCTACAGATGCAGGTAAAACGGTCTATATCATTATTATTTCTGCTGATTTCTACATTAGCATTGGCTATTGCCGGTGTTGCGCTGGCACAAGGAAATCCCAACGGTACCTCCGAAATAACCGCGGCATGTGCCGGGGGACCGGTGATTGACGGCATTCCCCTTGATGAATGCTATATCCGCCACTTTTCGGTGGGTGGCATCACCAAAAGCGTGACTATTTGGTACACCAATAATCCGGTCACTGCCACCAGAATCGTAGATGGAAACCCGAAGGTACTCGAACACTGGATCAATACCGATGCCGAAGCGGTACAAGTGGGCGCATGGTTTGAGGAAGCCTGGAAACGCTATTATACCGATTCAAGCCACCATCTGTATGATACCGGTTGCGGCAATAATGTGAATGTCCGTATGGAAGATGGCGTGGGCTGGTCTGGTATTGCGTATTGGGCAAGCTCCGGCAATTGCAGCATCGGAATCGACTCGCCGACGGTGCGCAACGGTGGCGGTCAGCGAACCGTTTATCACGAAGCCCAACATTATCTGCAATACTCCTATGACAGTGGGTGTTATGGTTTTCTAAAACCGAATTATTCCGACGATGCCGAATTTGTGGAAGGCTACGCTGACCTGGGGTCTGACTCTGTCAACGCTGCCATTGATGCCGGTTTTAACGATGGCAACACCTATGACCCCTTGGTTTCAATGTATGATAAAGGTTACAGGAATCGCTTCAATAAATATTTCATCGAACAATTGGGATCATACGCTACCCCCAGCGACCCCTGGCACAATATTGATGCGATGTACGCTCATTACACGGAATGCGACAATCAAAACACGCTGTATGTTTTAGACACATTAGTTCCCACGTTGAGCGGGGGAGAATTGAGCAAGAAAGAACTTTTCCTCAATTTTTTTGCCGCAAATTGGGCGCGAGACTGGGCGGACCCCATCCTCCAACCGGAATTGGTGTATTGGGATGACGATACCAACCCATATAATGACCCCACCTTCACCCAAAATGTGAGCATGGCTGGCGGGTCTCAAACATGGGCAGATTCCACCCCGGACAATTGGGCGGCGCGCTACTATCAGATTAACCCGCTGGCCGGATGCGATTATGTGCAGCTTGAAGTCAATGGTGCATCGGGGGCGAATCTGGGAATTAACCTGATGGCGGCAGATACCGCCGGCACAACCAGCGTCCTCCGCTCGGCGTGGATTGGCGAGGATTTTGTCCGTACCTTTGCCGGAAACGGGGTGTACAACAAACTGGTAGCGGTGGTTAACAGCTTTAGCCACAACTATAATTACGATGTCACCGCCACATGTGTTTCGCCTACGGTTAATATTCTGGAACCCAAACAAACCAGTTTTGCTATGGTGGGCGACCCGGTAGCACCCATCGCCTTTTTGGCGCGATTTGAAGTGACCAGCGGCGGTGCGCCGGTGCGGGGGCTGGTAGAAAGCTCCTTCACCTTTGATGCCGGTGGCGACGCCATTACTGTTGTACCCGGCACATTGCAAGAAGTGGGACAGGAATACTGGGCGGTGCTGATGCCGCCCGTCAAGTCCGCCGGAACTTCTTTTGTAAATTTCAAAGTGTGCGTTGATGCCAATTGCGACACCGAAACCAACGCCCTGCTGTATGTGAATCCCGGCAACACCAACACCGCTCTCGTGTTTGATGCCTCCGGTTCAATGGGTCCCCCCGAAGACATTGTGGGCGAAGGCACACGGGTGGACAATGCCAAACGCGCCGGTGACGTGGTTGCCGACCTTCTCCGTGACAATGACCGCATTTTGGTGCTGGACTTCTCTGCCAAAAATATTCCGGTGAACTGCGGCTTGCCCGGCGGTGCCGGCGACTGCACGTTGGATATCAAAACGTTGTTGCCGCGCACCAATGTCAGCGTGGCAGGCGGCACAATCGCCACCGTTCACACCGCCATCGGCAACGTTTCTGCCAGAGCATGGACGCCCATCGGCGCGGCGCTGGTGGAAGCCCAAGACCAGCTTCTGGCAACACCCACCAATGATAACCCCAATTACATCTACCTGCTCAGCGACGGTGAAGAGAATGTAAATCCCCTTTACGCCGCTAAAAGTGCCGCATTAATTAGCTCCGGGGTGGTCATCAACACCATCGGTTTTGGTCCGGAAGCCCCCGGCGCACTGCTGGCGCAGATAGCCGCCCAAACCGGCGGAACCTATCGCCCCGTGCCCACCACCGCCGGCGGCACACCCAGAATCAACGCCCCCACCCATCAAGAACAAATCGCCGCGCTGAATCTGCCGGAACCATTTGCCACATCATTGGCATTGGCAACCACCGTTATGCCGGGGCAACTCGCTTTGGCAGATGTGTATGACGATTTTGATACCCAGGCGCAAGATGCCGCCCGCGTTTCCCACGCGACATATACTGCCGCCACCATTTCTACATGGAAAACCCAGACAGCTATGGTGGATGAAAGCGCCACGGTGTTGCGATTTGTATCAGTGGGTAAACAGCCGGATTTGGTGGGCACTGCTTGCGGATACCATCGAGAGGTGGAAGTTTTGTTGCCCGGCGCTTCACAGAAAGAATGGATCCCCATCAGTCCGAAAAATCCGGTCACGCCCACGCCCGCAAACTGGGACATTCGCAACTCCACCTATGATGACACATTAATTGTCACCAATCCGGTGACCGGCACGTGGAATTTCCGCACGATGTATTGGTACGAATTTTGTCGAGAAGGGCAACCCACATCACCCGCCCCAACACAAATCACCGCTTCCACCGCCGATTTTATGATGAATATGTCACTGCAATCCACCATTCGGCTGGACGGACGATTGCTGAACCTGACCGACAACCAAGGCGATGCCGGCGACGTTGTCCCCATTGTGGCAACATTACTGCAACGCACCGGCACCATCACCGGCGCATTGGTAATTGCCGCGGTCGAAAAACCGGGCGGCACCGATTATCTCTGGTTGCGTGATGACGGTGGTCCATTTGACGGCAACGCCGGCGATGGCATTTACGGCGCACCCTATGCCCTCACGTCTGTGGGGGGTTCTTATGGTGTGCGCATTGTCGCATTTTTCTACGACCCGGCAAACGGCACCGATATTTTGATGCGTGAATGGAATGGCGGGTTCTGGATACAAGGTCCAGCCTATCTGGTGAATGACCCGGATGGTGACGGGATGCCCACCGATTGGGAACTACGCTGTAAGTTGGATCCCACTAAATATGATGCCCAAGATGATATGGATGATGACGGGTTGACAAATATCCAAGAATTTGAACACGGAACGCTTCCGTGCCAGCCCGATACCGACCACGGAGGAGAACGCGACGGCTCGGAGGTGAACGGCGGGCGAAACCCCTTGTGGGGCAAAGATGATGTCGTGCCCCCGCAAGGGCATATCACTGTGCGTCCCTTGAACGGGTTGATATTGGTTCGCTGGAGTAACCCGTTCTCCTACACCGGTATGAACCTTTATTTACTGAATTCGCTCACGCAGACCCCCTTACCCAAACCTATCAATATGGGACGCACCGGCGTGTACAGCATCGCCAATGTTACCAACGATCAGCCGTATTATCTCAGATTTGCCGGACTGGGGCTTGATGGCACAAGCGAGGGCGCCTTCAGCGACCCGTTCACCGTCACGCCAAAATCAGACCCGGATCCACCGTCCGGCAGCATTTTAATTGGAAACGGGGTGAGTATCATCACCGACACCCAAGTCACCTTGTATCTCAGTTCAACAGATGTGCCGTTGGCAGGCGCGGCTGAAGGCGCCAACGGACATCTGACCGACCAGTTATCGCTGGCAATCAATACCGTGAGCGGCAATGTAGAAATGCGCATCTCGAATGACCCGTCTATGCAGGGGGCAACGTGGGAGCCGCTCGCCGCCGAAAAGCCGTGGACAATGCAATGCGGCGTGGCCAACTATTGCACCGTATACGCCCAATTCCGCGACGGAGCAGGCAATGAATCGCTCATTATTTCAGACCAAGTTTATCTACAGCTAAGCTACATCTACCTGCCGTTGATTCTGAAATAACATTCGCGCCGGAAACGTGAAACTTTCACGTTTTTCAAAAAACGCGAAAGAACCAAATAATTGAGTTTGACACCCTGCACCTGCGTTTTCGGTTCACCCCCGCAGATAAGCTTGCAGGGTGTCAAACTTGAAGGGGGAGATACGTCCCGCGTCCCGCAACACTATCAGAATTTCAGTGATGGTCAGCGCGGCGTGCAACCTCAACCCTGCCGCCGACAGATTCGCCGCGCCACCCTGCTGGCGGTCAATCAACACCGCCACATCCGACACCGCCAGCCCTGCGCCGCGCAGAATTTCCACCGCTGTCAGCACGCTCCCGCCGCTGGTGACCAAATCTTCCACCACCGCCGCCACATCACCCGCCGAAAAAACGCCTTCCACGGTTTTGCCC
>CAYZQQ010000320.1:0-4609 GCA_964480075.1 uncultured Anaerolineaceae bacterium | reverse complement strand
ATCCGAACCGTTCACGCTCAAGCCGGAGCAACGTTTGATTATCCCCAATGGACGAAAAAATATCGCCGCCGCGCCGCCCCCCGATTTGGACGAAGATTTTCCGCTGGCGTGGCCCCTGCGCGGCATTGTTACCCAGGGATATATTCCCGGCAAACATCTGGCAATTGACATCGGCGCGCCATACGGTTCAACGGTATATGCCGCCGCCGATGGCACGGTTATTCACGCCGAATGGGCGCGCACCGGCTATGGCTTCACGGTTATTGTTGACCACGGCAACGGAATGCAAACGCTGTATGCTCATTTAAAGGGCACGCTGGTTTCCTCCGGCGATAGCGTTTCGCGCGGGCAAGCCATCGGTGCGGTGGGCAGCACCGGCAATTCTACCGGACCCCACGTGCATTTTGAAGTCCGCGAAAATCATCAGCGAATGAATCCACTGGATTATCTGAAACCAAACGCATAAATTCCATTAAATTTCCTCTACCATTTTTAAGAAAAATCAAGTACAATATTCATATGGAACCACAAAACACATTAGAATCGGAACCTGACCCATTTCACGCCGTCAGCGGCTGTATCCGGCTTTCTCCCCGCAAAATTGATTGTCCCGTCCCCACAACTCGTTCAGGAGAATTATGTCAACCGTAATATGGGTTATTGCCACCATTGCGCTCATTATTTTTCTGAATGCACTGTATGTCGCCGGAGAATTTTCTGCCATCCGCGCCCGAAAAACGCGGCTGCAACAGTTGGCAGACGAAGGCAATCGGCTGGCAAAAATTCTTGCCCCCATCAAAGCCGATAGCCACGCGCTGGATACCTATATTGCCGCCTGCCAACTGGGCATCACCGCGTCGTCGCTGGTGCTGGGCGCATACGGACAAAATACCGTCGCCCGGTTGCTGGCGCCATCGCTGGCAAATCTCGGCAATTGGTCTCAGCCCGTCGCTCAATCGGTTTCTACCACCGGCGTGCTGATATTTCTGACCACCCTGCAAGTGGTCACCGGCGAATTGCTGCCCAAAGCCATCACCGTGCAGAGACCGGAAGAAACGGCGCTGCTCACGGTGCTGCCGGTGCGTTGGTCGCAGATTATTCTCAAACCATTCATCTGGTTTTTCAATGGCAGCGGCATGTTTATTTTGCGGCTGTTCGGGTTTACCCATCGTGGCGAAGAAACCCATTTTCACTCTCCCAGCGAAATTGAATTGCTGGTGTCCGACAGTCACGAAGGCGGTATCATCGACGCCAAAGAGCAGCAAATGCTGCGCAACGCATTTCGGCTGCGAGAGCTGACCGCGCGCCAAATTATGGTTCCCCGCACACGACTGGTTACCGCATCGCAAGACCGGAGTGCGCTGTATGTGCTCAAAAAATGCATCGATGCCGGATATACCCGTATTCCCATTTACCGCGATTCCACCGACCACATTATCGGCTTTGTCCATATCAAAGATTTATTCCGACAACATTTGCTCAACAAAGAAGACCTGCTCGGCGCTATTCGTGATGTGGTTTTTGTGCCGGAAACGATGCCGGTGCCGGACGTGTGGGAGACGCTGAATAAACACCGGCAATATATGGCGATTGTTTTTGACGAATATGGCGGCACTGCGGGGTTAATCAGTTTTGAAGATTTAATCGAAGAAATTTTCGGGGAAGTTGAAGACGAGTTTGACCAAACGCTCATCGCCCCCTATCGCTTTGATGAAGACAGCCGGCGAGCATATTTGCGCGGCGATTTGCTCATTGCGGATGTGAATGAATATCTTGAGTTGAATCTGCCCACCGAGGAAAACGACACGTTGGGCGGATTGGTCTTCAGCCTGCTGGGACATCGTCCCACCGCCGGAGAAACGACAGCCGTTGCCGGATTGACCATTCGGGTGGAAAATGTTTTCCCCGAACAGGGGTTGATTGAGCTTTCGGTGACATTGTCCGATGGGGAAGCCCCGCCCGAAATTGGCGAATGGGAGGTGACCCCCCGTGAATGATGTCCGTCACCGCTGGCTGCTGGCTCTCAGCACCCCGGGGATAGCGCTGTTGCTGGCTGCCGGATTTGCCGGCGGCAGCAATTTACCATCGCCGCAGACCCTGCTGGTTCCCACGCTCGTCATCGCCGGGCTGATATTTTTGAACGGCGTGTATGTCGCCGCCGAGTTTGGCATTAACGGCGTGCGCCCCACCCAAATTGAAGAACTGGCAGAAGCAGGCAATCGCACGGCGGAAATCGTCGTAAATATTCTCGATTCTGCCCCGAAGCAAAGTATGTATATCGCCACATCGCAACTGGGTATCACGCTCGCATCGCTGGGGTTGGGGATGTACGGCGAGCCGAAAATTTCGCACTTTCTTGAGCCGTATATAGCGCATTGGCTGCAAATTGCTCCCGAAGCTGCCCTGATAAATTCCATTGGCTATATCGTCACCCTCAGTTTACTGACATATTTGCACGTGGTGTTGGGTGAAATTGTACCGAAAACCATTGTGCTCAACAACCCCACCGCCGCTGTGCTGGCACTGACGCGACCGATGCGGTTGACCGAGTTTATTTTCAGCGTGCCGGTGCGGGGATTCAATGGGTTGGGCAACGGTATTTTGCGGCTGATGAATCTGCCGCCCGGTGACGCGCGGCTGCATTCCACCGAAGAATTAGAGCAAATTGTCACCGAAAGCGCCGAAGGCGGATTGTTAAATGAGGAAGAGGAAGACCTTATTTTGAATATTTTCACGTTCGGCGAGCGCCAGGTACATCAGGTGATGACCCCGCGCCCCAAAATTCAAGCATTATCCATTGACACGCCTTTGAACAAATTGGTCAAAATTGTCACCGAAAGTCCGTTTAGCCGTTTTCCGGTGTATGAAGAAGACCTCGACCATATTCTCGGCATTTTGCATTTGAAAGACCTCATCCGCCAGCAATTGCAGGAAGCGCCGTTCAACCTGAAATTTCTGCTGCGTCCTGTGCCATCTCTGCCGGAACATTATCCCGCCGCGCAACTGCTCAACGCCTTTAAACGGCGACGGCTTCATATGGCAATTGTGCTTGATGAATATGGCGGCACAGCGGGCATTGTCACACTGGAAGATTTGGTAGAAGAAATTGTCGGCGAAGTGCGCGATGAATTCGACAAAAAAGAACAAGACCCGCTCATCGAACTCGGTCACGGGTCATTTGAAGTGAGCGGACAATATTTACTGGACGATTTGGAAGATTATGTTCCCCTTGGCACCAGCGCCGATTTGCCGGATGTGGAAACTGTTGGTGGATTGATTATCACCGCACTGGGACGCCCGCCGCAAATTGGCGACAAACTCACCATCCGCAATATCAATTTCACCATTCTGTCCATCGATGGCTTGGCAGTATCGCGGGTGCGCATTGATGTACCCGGCAATCACCCCGACCACGAAACCCCATCCCCTTAAAATGGAGATACCCCTATGGCAATCACGCACATTTTATTCGATTTGGATGACACATTGCTGCAAAACAGCACCGGAAAATTTCTACCGGAATACCTGCGTCTGTTGAGTATGCATTTAGGTCGATTCGCCCCCGCAGACAGTATTCCGATGCTCATAATGGAATGCACTGCCGAAATGCAAACCAACACCGACCCAAATATTACCAACTTTGAAGCATTTTATCGCCCATTTTTGGCGCGTTTGGGATTAACGTTTGATGAAGTTCAGCCGTTGATTGAAGAATTTTATATCAACGAATATCCCGCCCTGCAAGCCGTGGTTAAACCAATGCCCCACGGGCGCGACGTTGTCGAATACCTGTTTAACGCCGGATATACCGTCGCCGTGGCAACCAATCCGCTGTTTCCGGAGATTGCCGTGCAACAGCGGCTCAATTGGGCACATGTCGGCGATTTCCCGTTTGCGCTGGTGACCACCATGGAAATCATGCACTTCAGCAAACCCAATCCGCGCTATTTTGAAGAGACGTTGGCGCTGTTGGATGTTTCGCCGGAGAACACGCTGATGGTCGGCGATGATCCGGAGCGCGACATAGCGTCTGCGCAAGCGATCGGATTGCACACGTGGCACATCACTGACGATGCCGAGGAAGCAGAGTCATCATTGCACGGTACGCTATCCGATTTTTGGAGTTGGGTAAAAAATGGCAATTTGGATACATTTCTTGCGTGATTCAAATTGCCAAAAAGCGGGGAACGTGCTATAATTTGCCGCGTATAATGAATATGGGCGATTAGCTCAGTTGGTTAGAGCGCTGCGTTCACATCGCAGAGGTCACTGGTTCGAGTCCAGTATCGCCCACCTGCCGCCTCCGGTGAATCACACACACCGGAGGTTTTTTTATGCGTTCTAAACTCACTTTTTCACAGGCTATTGATGGGTATGTGCTGTATGCGGAATCCAGACGGCGGTCGGCGCATACGCTGGCGGAAGCCGATACTCTAATGCGCGAATACCTGGAGACCGGGCACGCCATCTTCTATCATCCCGGAGGCGAACACGATTTGGCGCCCGCCGTCCGCCAGGCGCTCCCCTCCACGGGGTGTCAATAGTCGGGGTATATGGCTCATCCGCACTTTGCGTGAAAACAAACGAGTCAAGAAATTCGTGCTTTTCG
>CAYZQQ010000319.1:0-4609 GCA_964480075.1 uncultured Anaerolineaceae bacterium | reverse complement strand
ATACACCCGGTTCTGCGCTGCTCCACGCGCTGTCGATGATGGTATCCCACACTTCTCGGGCTTTTACGGTTTTGTGAACCACGACCGGTTTTCCGGCAGCGCGCCATTCATTGAGATTTCCATTCCATGTGTCATTATAGGTGGGGTCGCCGGTATCCGGGAAGAGAAATTGCCAATCGCCATCGGCTTTGACGGCTGCCATAAAATCATCGCTGATGGCAACGCTGATATTGGCGTTGGTGATTTTACCCATTTCGCGTTTGCTGGTGATGAATTCCAGAATATCGGGATGCCAGTCGTTCAAAATGAGCATCAATGCGCCCCGCCGACTGCCGCCCTGTTCGATGAGACCGGTGACGAAACTATACAGCGCCCCCCACGAAACCGAACCGCTTGAGCGTCCGTTGACACCTTTCACGTAGGCGTGTCGCGGGCGCAGCGAAGACAGGTTGATGCCCACTCCGCCACCACGGGACATAATTTCTGTCATGTGCGACAGGGTTTTCATAATACCGCCCCGGCTATCGTGCGGCGAGGGGATGACGTAACAGTTATAATAGGTTAGGTTTTGACCGGTGCCCGCGCCGGTGAGAATGCGTCCGCCCGGCACAAATTTCCAATCTTCCAGCAGCCAGCGGAAGTTCTTTTCCCATTTTTCGCGCTGTTCCGGAAGTTCTTCTCCGGCGATGCCACGGGCGACACGCGCAATGAGCTGAGCCGGGTCGGTTTCCAGCGGTTTGTCGATGTGTTCGACCGTTTGCGTTACCTTTACGCCATCCTTCAATGTCAGGGTAACGTTTGTCCCCTTCAGCGCGGTCACCGTACCGATTTCGCGCTGTCCGGTTTGCAGGTTGGTGCAGACCACAGCCGTGTCACCGACTGCCAGCGTTTCTTTTTGAGCATCTTTCAGCGCGTAACGGTCAAGAAAAATTTTCTCTCCCAGTGGTTTTAGATAGTTTTTTCTTTTTTTGGCATCCATGCGGCAACCCTCCATAGTTTTCTTGCGAAACATAACGCGTTGGCGTTTTTTGTGTTAAATTATTTGTCATCCAGCGGCAAGGGAATCTGGTTCTTTCGAGTTTCTTCGCGGCGTTTCCGTTCCAGCAGGTGTTCAATTTCCTCCGCGATATTGCTCACGTCTTCAAATCGGCGATACACGGAAGCGTACCGCACATACGCCACTTCATCAATTTGCCGCAGATGGTTCATCACCAATTTCCCCACTGCCAAGCTCTGGAGTTCGCCTTTGCCCAAGGCATATAACTCGGCTTCGATTTCACGGGCGGCGCCGTCCAGTTTCTCTGCGGAAACGGGACGCTTTGAGCACGCAATGCGCATACTTTTGATGAGTTTGTCGCGGTCAAATTCTTCACGACGACCATCGCGCTTGACGATGAGCAAGTTTATCCCGGCAACCCGCTCATAGGTGGTAAATCGCTGACGACAATTACCGCACTCTCGCCGCCGCCGAATGCCATCGGGCACTTCACGAGTATCAATGACACGGCTATCGCTGCTGTTACAATATGGGCACTTCATTATATACAACTCCTTCGGGTTGCCATTAGTTTACATAAAACATCAAAATCGAGCATTAAAAAACCACTATATGTTGTGGTTACCCAATGGCTAGCACCGTATGTTGTGGATTTACAAAAATAATTATACACGATTTTTGTCACTTCGGCAAGTGAATTTGACGATTATTACCTTAAAAAATTGGTTGGGTTTAACAAAAAACCCCCGCCGAAATTTTTGGCGGGGGGTGTGGACTGAATTGTGTCGAGAAGTTAGCGTGAACCGCGCCGCAAGAACGTTGGCACATCAAGGTCATCTTGGTCGAATCGCTTGTTGATGGTCGGAAAATCGATGGTCTTTTTGGGCTGCCCGGCGACGGTGGGTGGCTCTTTGACGGCGGCAACGGCATCGAACCCGGTGGCAATCACCGTGATGCGCAGGGTATCTTCCATCGTTTCATCCACCACAGCGCCAAAGATGATGTTGGCGTCGGGGTGCGCTTTACCGCGAATAATTTCGGCAGCTTCATTCACTTCAAACAAGCTGAGATTGGTGCCGCCGGTCACGTTAAACAGGATCGCTTTCGCGCCGTCGATGCTGACATCCAGCAGGGCGGATGTGACGGCAGAGTTGGCGGCATCGGTGGCGCGCGTTTCGCCGGTTGCCAACCCCATTGCCATCAGGGCTGTGCCGCCGCCGCTCATCACCGAGCGCACATCCGCAAAGTCGAGATTAATTAATCCGGGAACGGTAATCAATTCTGATATACCCTGAATACCCTGCCGCAACACGTCATCTGCCACCAAAAAGGCTTCGGTCATGCTGGTGCGTTTATCCACAATGCTCAACAGACGGTCATTGGGAATGGTGATGAGGGTATCGACTTTTTCTTTGAAAGAGTCCACGCCATCGTCGGCAGTGTTCATGCGGTTGCGCCCTTCAAAGGTGAAGGGTTTGGTCACCACGCCGATGGTGAGTGCGCCCAACTCGTGGGCAATATCGGCGATGGTCGGTGCGGCGCCGGTGCCGGTGCCGCCGCCCATGCCGCAGGTGACAAAGACCATGTCTGCGCCGCTCAGGATGGCTGCTAAATCATCGGCGGATTCCTCCGCGGCTTTCTTCCCGATTTCCGGATTGCCCCCCGCGCCCAGCCCTCGTGTGATTTTATCGCCGATGCGAATGCGCTGCGGGGCATTGCTAGCCAGCAATGCTTGCGCATCGGTATTCACCGCGATAAAATCGACGCCACGCACACCGGCATCAATCATTCGATTGACGGCGTTTGACCCGCCGCCGCCCACGCCAACAACTTTGATTTTGGCTAAAGAATCGGGCTCCGCATTTGGTTTTCGATAGGACATAATAATTGCCTCCTCATAAGGTGTTTTTTTCGAGAGGTTAAAGAGAGGTAAATCTCAAACGCGAAGCGATGTTGAAGACAGAATTTACTCTTTAATCTCCGGTTTTCCATTTTTAATTATAATTTAACCCGGCAGAAACGCTTTTTTCAGCCAAGATAGAACCCCATGGGATGTTCGCGGCGAGCGATGACGCGCCGTTGGTTGGGCTTGATGCTGCTTGCCCCATTCCAGCAAGCCGACACTGGTGGCGAATGCCGGTTCGGACAGATTTTCAATCAACCCGCGCAAATTTTGCGGCGTGCCCACGCGAATGGGCATATTCAGCACCGAGCGTCCCACGTCTTTGATGCCGGTTAAATTGGCGGTGCCGCCACATAAAACTATGCCGGCGGGTAAAAGCCCATCGTACCCGCTGCGTTTGATTTCTTGCAATATCAGCTCAAAAATTTCTTCGGTGCGGGCGTTGATAATTTCTGCCAGAAATTTGCGGTCGATGGTCTGCCGTTCGCCTTCGCCGAATGTAGTGACCTCAAGTGTGTCTCTTGCGGTGAGTTTGTCGGGCAGCGCGTGTCCGTGCCGAATTTTGATTTCTTCTGCCACATTGAACGGGGCGTGCAACCCGACCGCCACATCGTTGGTAATTTGCTGTCCGCCGGTGGGCAAGACGGTGGTGTGCCAAATGCTGCCTTCAATGAAGATTGCAATGTCAGTGGTGCCGCCGCCGATGTCTGCCAGCACCACCCCCATATCGCGTTCAATATCGGTCAGCACGGCTTCGCCGGATGCAAGTGGTTCCAGCACCAGCGCGTCAATATCTACCTGATTGTCTTGAATACACGTCACCAAATTGTTAATGGAGGTGGTCGCGCCGGTGACGATATGCGCTTCTACTTCCAGCCGTTGGGCGAACATGCCGAGCGGGTCTTTTACGCCATCGTCGCCATCAACGGTGAAACTGCGCGGGATAACATGCAAAATTTCGCGGTTGTCGGGCAGCGATACCGCGCGCGCTGATTCCAGTACGTGAGTGATGTCGGTGGGCTGGATGCTGCGATGCCCGCTGTTGAGCGAAACGATACCACGATTGTTCAACGCGCTGATATGCGCCCCGGCAAGCCCCACATACGCGCTGTGAATTTCATACCCCGATGTTTGTTCAGCTTGCTCCAGTGATTTGGCGATGGCGGCTGTCGCTTCACTGACATTTACCACAACCCCTTTGCGGATTCCGCGCGCGGGCGCGATGCCCATACCCGTTATTCGCAATTTCTGCTGCTCGTCCACATCTGCAACAAGCGTGCATATTTTTGTTGTACCAATGTCGATGCCGACAATTGTTGTTGGTTCCATGTTATATCTCATTGTCGCGCCTATCACCAATATATATGGTAACTACTTTATAATACCACAATATATGGGCTTTGACAAGCCCGAACTCCACAATATGTAGTACCACAGTACCTAAGTCATGGGTCATTTTAGATTGTACACAGCGTGCAGTGGATCGCGCACGTCAATGTATGTTGGTGCGCTTCCTGCGTTTAATAACTTTTTAGACAATGCGTCTGCAACTTGTAATTTTGCCGTGATGTTGGTATCTTCTTTGCCCACGTAAATAATCCAGTCATTACCGTTGGTATAAATCAAGCCAATTTCCCGCTGATAATATAGATGGTCAATATCCGGTTTTTCGTGATGAATCCGCTGTGCGGCACGAACAATTTTTGGAC
>CAYZQQ010000318.1:0-4634 GCA_964480075.1 uncultured Anaerolineaceae bacterium | reverse complement strand
GCGGAAATCGGGATGAACACGATGTCCCGCACAGACAGCCGTGCGGCAAATTCTTGAAAATCTGCCACAATTTTTTGATACACGGCTTGGTCATAATCCACCAAATCCATTTTATTAATGGCAACCACAATGTGCGGAATTTGCAGCAGAGAAGCGAGAAATCCGTGCCGTTTGCTTTGAGTGAGCACGCCTTTGCGCGCATCCACCAAAATAATCGCGAGTTCCGCGCTGGATGCGCCGGTGACCATATTGCGGGTGTACTGGATGTGTCCGGGTGTATCGGCGATGATAAATTTGCGCTTGGGGGTGGCAAAATAGCGATACGCCACATCAATGGTGATTTTCTGCTCGCGTTCGGCGCGAAGTCCGTCAGTCAGCAGCGCGAGGTCCACATATTCGTCGCCGCGCTTTTTGCTGGCGCGTTCAACCGCTTGCATCTGGTCTTCAAAGATGGTTTTGGTGTCGTACAGCAGTCTGCCGATGAGTGTACTTTTGCCATCGTCAACACTGCCGGCGGTTGTAAATCGAAGTAGGTCTGTGTGTGCGTAGGTGCTATCAGTCATCTTCTTCCCTTTTATTTCTGACAGAATTTACAGGATTATCAGGATTGCTGTTTTTATATTTTCTGAATTTCCGCTTTATTTGCACAGACGAGCCAAAATTGATGAGCAATCCGGTATCAATCCCCGTAGCAGTCAAGTAATTTACCAGTTGCACTTCGTAATTTTGCGTTAAATTTTGAACCGCTTTCAATTCAACAATTACGCGATCTTCCACCAATAAATCAGCGTAATATTCTCCAACAGGGATGCCCCGATATATCACAGAAATGGGGGCTTGTTGCACAACCTGCAAATCTGCTCGCTCCAATTCAAGGCGCAGCGCATTCTCATAAACTTTTTCCAAAAAACCACTACCGAGTGTATTGTGGACCGTGAATGCACAACCAATAATTGTTTGAGTGAGTTGTTTGTCCTGCAACATTATTCCAATTCTTATCTAAAATCTTGTAAATCCTGTAAATCCTGTCAAGAATATCTAGAAATAGCCCTGTCGTTTGCGGTCTTCCATCGCCGCTTCCGAACGTTTATCGTCAGCGCGTGCGCCCCGCTCGGTGACGCGGGCAGAGGCGACTTCCAGCACAATATCAGCCAGATTGGCGGCGGGCGATTCCACCGCACCGGTGCAGGTCATATCGCCGATGGTGCGAAACCGCACTACTTTTTCTTCCACGGTTTCACCGGGTTGAGGATGCACCACATCCGAAACCGCCAGCAGCACGCCGTCGCGGCTAATCACTTTCCGGCGATGAGAAAAATAGAGTGACGGCAATTTGATGCCTTCCTCTTGAATATATTGCCAAATATCCAGTTCCGTCCAATTACTAATGGGGAACACGCGGAAATGTTCGTTGGGCAATTTGCGCCCGTTGTACAGATTCCACAGTTCCGGACGCTGGTTTTTGGGGTCCCACTGTCCAAAAGGATCGCGGTGAGAGAAAAACCGCTCTTTGGCGCGAGCCTTTTCTTCATCCCGCCGGGCTCCCCCAATGGCGGCTTCAAATTTAAATTCCGCCAGCGCATCCAGCAGCGTAACGGTTTGCAGGGCGTTTCGGCTGGCATTGAGACCCGTTTCTTCTTTTACTTTCCCCGCGTCAATTGAATCCTGCACGTATCGTACAATCAATTCCACCCCCAGCGTCTCAATCAGACGGTCACGAAATTCCAGCGTTTCGGGGAAATTGTGTCCGGTATCAACATGCAACAGCGGAAACGGAATTTTGCCGGGATAGAACGCTTTTTTTGCCAAATGCACCATTACAATGGAATCTTTGCCACCGGAGAACATCAGTACGGGGCGTTCAAATTGCGCGGCAACTTCGCGCATCACAAAAATAGATTCGGATTCAAGTTGTTTCAAATGTGAACGAAGATAGCTTGGAGCTTGGGGCATAAAAAACCTCGGTGGGAAAAATAATCGGCATTTTGAGTCACGGCGGAGATATTGCCCAAACAGCAAATCGCCGGGGAAAATTATAGCATAGCCCCGCAGATAACCCAATTCCACCACCGCAACCCATCCAATTTTGGGGTACGGGCGCAGACTATCTCATTTTTTCGATTATCTTTTGGGATTTTTTAGTATTTCTTTCGCTTCATCCCACAGCGATTTCCATTCCGCCGGTTTGAGGTTTTGCAGCACCACCCCGCGTTGGTATGCCAGTTTTTCCATCCATTTGAACCGCTGCATAAACCGCCGATTGCTGCCGCGCAGAGCGCTTTCGGGGTCAACCTTCATTTTCCGCGCCAAATTGACCACCACAAACAGAAAGTCGCCCAGTTCCGATTCAATATCGGCGTGATTGTCCGCCTCGGCGATTTCGCGCGCTTCTTCCACCAGTTTTTCCAGCACACCGTCAATCGTCTGCCATTCAAAACCCAATTCCACCGCCTTTTGCGAAATGTTCAACGCCTGCGACAGCGCGGGGAGCGTCGGCGGCACGCCATCCAGCGCGGAGGGAATCACATCGCCGTTGTTGCCGTTTTTCGCCTTTTCTTGTGTTTTAATGACCGCCCAATTCGCCGTTACCTCCTCCGCGCTGCTCACCGTCACATCCCCAAAAACGTGCGGGTGGCGGCGGACAATTTTTGCGTCAATATGGCGCACCACATCCGCCATAGTAAACTCGCCCGCTTCAAACCCAATTTGCGCGTGCAATAAAATTTGCAGCAGCACATCGCCCAGCTCTTCCGCCAGCGCGGGCATATTCTCCGCGTCGAGCGCTGCCAGCGCTTCGTGGGTTTCTTCCAGCAGATACGGGCGCAAACTTTTGTGCGTCTGTTTTTTGTCCCACGGACAACCATTCGGCGCGCGCAGATGGGCAATCGTTTCCTGAAACTTGGTTAGCCCCGGCGCGTCATGCTGGGGCGGCAGAAAAATCGCCGTGGCGGCAGAATCCCATTCCACCAGCGACCCTTCACTCACGCCGGCCGGTGTGACAGCACGCAAAACAGCGTCGGCGGGGTAGCCGGTTGCCAGCGTGCGGCGCAGCGGCGCAATCAAATCAGGATGATAGAGTCCCGTGATGAGCGCGGGGCGGTGCGGCTCCAGCGGGGGGTGATGAAAACTGCAGGCGAGGGTCGCATCCAAAATTTGCAACCCTGCCGCAGGTGAAAGCCGCAGGGCGTTCAGTGTGCGAGACAGGTCGTCGGGCGCGGAAATAACCTGCACTGCGATGCCGTTCTCTGTTGCCAGCGACTGAATCACGGGCAGCGCGGCTTCATCCAGCAGGGGGTCGCCGCGCACGACCAGCGCCGAGGGAGCAGTTTTCACCAGCGAATCTGCCAGCGTGCGATAGCCGTCACTCAATCCATCCACATCGGAAAAAACAGGCTGGACAGGTTTTACTTCTGCGGGGAAATCGGTTACAATTTGTGATACCGGTATCTTTGAAAAGATAGCGCTCACGCTATCCAATAATGATTGGACAATAGATGGTAATGGAGCATTTTTTCTCTCCACACCGATAATAAATATTTTTTTCTGCACAACCGCCTCCGTGACGTTAATTCTCATTCAGATTATACGGCTATACGGGCGCATTGCCAAGCATTTTGCAAACTGATATAATCCGGTCAAAGATATTCTTTGTTGTATGATGGGAAAGGTACTCTATGGCGAAAATACTAGTTGTTGACGACGAACCCGAAATGCGAGAGATGCTGCGAATGGGGTTGATTGAGCATGAGGTGGTTGTTGCCGCCGATGGCATTGATGCGCTCTTAAAAGCGGCACGACACACCCCGGAATTAATTGTGCTGGATGTGGTAATGCCCGGTATGGATGGGTTTGAAACATGCCGCCGGTTGCGCGCCAACCCCCAACTCGCAAATATACCGGTAATTTTCGCCACATCGCAGGACACGCTATCAGATAAATTGGAGGGCTTTGATGCCGGTGCCGACGATTATGTCATAAAACCGTTTGACCTGACCGAATTGCAGTTGCGCATCCGCGCCGTGTTGCGCCGTTTATCACCGACATCTCAAGAGGTTGAACTGAATGTGGGAACTATGCGATTGAACTTGCTCAACCGAGAAATCAGCACCCCCGACAAAACCATCGTGCTCACCCCCACCGAATTCAGTCTGCTGGAGTACATGATGCACCACCCCGGCTCATTGTTGCCCACCGGCAAACTGCTCGAAGACGTGTGGGATTATCCCCCCGGCGTGGGCGACCCCGCGCTGGTGCGGATGCACATTCGCAATCTGCGCGAAAAACTGGAACCGGACCCATCCCATCCGCAACATATTAAAACTATCGGCAGGCAGGGATATACCATCCAAGGTTAGCCAACCCACCAATATTGACAGACTGTGCAGCGGGTGATATGCTTTTAGCCGTTGCAGCGGCAACGAACTTTTAAACCTTGAGGAAAGTATGACCAACCACGACCCGGGTCAAGTGAATCAATCCAAACCATTTGCACCTGCCAGCGTGCTGCCCGACCCGACACCCAAAAAACGTTCTCCATTATTATGGATTGGGTTGGGGGGCGCCGCTCTTTTTTTGTGCATTTTAACCCTGCTCATCGGCAGTTTGTTTTTTATGCGGCGAAACACCAACGCCCA
>CAYZQQ010000317.1:0-4652 GCA_964480075.1 uncultured Anaerolineaceae bacterium | reverse complement strand
TGGTATCCATTGCCTGCGAAAAGGAATTTTTGGCGGTCTGTTGTTTTTCTTCGTGCGTTTTTTGCACGCCAAACCCCACGTGTCCTTTATTATCAGAAACCTCAATGAGGATTTTCCCGTTTTTACCCACATTAGATTCAATGTAATCTGCCATCGCGTTTTTTAACTATCCTTTCTTCTGTTTTATCAGTATCTTTGCCAGTTTTTTATACGCATCTGCACCTTTATGTTCGGGAGCATACTCGATAATTGCCTGATTGGCAACCGTTGCCTCTGCAAAACGAATGCTTTTGTAAATGATAACATCCAACACTTTGTCGCCAAAAACATCCTGAATTTCCTCCAGCACTTCGCGGGCGTGAACCGTGCCGGTGGTATACATGGTAGCCACAATACCCGCCAAAGCCAAATCGGGGTTCAGCCGTGTTTTAACCTGCTCCACCGTTTCTAACAGCGATTGCAAACCGCGCATGGCAAAATATTCGGTTTGCAGGGGGATGAGTACCTCGGTGGCGGCACAGAGTGCGTTGGCGGTTAAAATGCCCAAACTGGGCGGGCAATCAATCAGCACAAAATCATACCAGTCTTCCATCGGCTGCAAAGCGCTTTTTAGTCGCAATTCGCGCCGAATTTCGGGCAATAATTCCACTTCTGCCATTGCCAACCCTCGGTTAGCAGGAATCAGGTCCAAGTACGTTTTAATGGGGTGAACGATGTTTTTTATTTTTGCCTGCAGATTTATCAGCGCACCGTAAGTGGTTTCGCCGGGAGCTAAATCATCGGCGGGTAACCCAAAACCGGCGGTCAACGCCCCTTGCGGGTCTAAATCGACCACCAGAGTTTTCTTTTTTTTCTTTGCGAACGCCACCCCAAGATTGGCAGCGGTGGTTGTTTTGCCTACGCCCCCTTTTTGATTGGCAACGGCGATTATGCGTGTCACAAAGTCCTCCTGCGAAATTGAAAGAGCGTTTTCAGCGCGAACGGTTGTGGTTGCTGTTGCGCGGTGGACGCATATTCAGCACCACTTCTGACAGTTGCGCGTAATTTTTTGCGCCGCGACTGCGTGGCGCGTATTCAAAAATCGTTTTCCCCTCGCCCGGCGCTTCTGAAAGTTTGGTATCCACCCAAATGGGAGAGGTTACCCGCGAACCAAAATCTTCGTGCAGCATGTTCATAATAACGCTGCTCACTTTGCGGCGCGGGTCAAAAAACGATGGAATAATCAACCGAATGGACGCGCTGCGCCCCAACATGCGGCTCACTTGCCGCAAATATGTCATAAACTGTCGTGCGCCCGCCATCGCCAGCATTTCCATCGACACCGGCACGAACACTTCATCAACATAATACATGGCGTTAATGGTCAATAACGATAACGACGGCGCACAATCGAAAATTTGGAAATCGTAATCATCCACGCCGACAAACAGTTTTTCAAACATTTCTTCGCGAGCAATTTCCATGACCATCCGTTGCTGGGCTTTAAAAAGCGATAAACTGCCCGGCAAAATATCTATGTTATTGCGTGCCGGAATAATGGCTTCTCGCACTGTAACATCTCGGCTCAACACGTCTGCCAGCGAGTGTGAATAGTTATTTATGCCCAGCGCCATCGCTACATTTGATTGGGTGTCGGTGTCAACCAGCAGAATCCGTTGCCCGCGCAACGCCAATCCCGCGCCCAAATTGACGCAGATGGTCGTTTTGCCGATACCCCCTTTAAAACCAACTATCGCAATTTTGCGCATAATTTTCTTGCCTAACCTGTGTTTCGCCGGCGGCGGTTCGGGTTATTTCGTTTCAGCGGCATCGGGTGAATACGGTCCCGGAGGGGGTGGAGGCACAAAATCTTCCTCCACTTTGGAGTCACGGAAAATAACTTTCAGTACTCTCCCCAGCAAATCGAATGCCAGATTTTCTTTGAAGCCGGCGGCGGCAGCCATAAAGTACGATAGCACTTCAAATATCAAGCGGCTGGTTGTGCCGGTATTCTGCTGCAAAACAACCGGGGTTAATCCGAAGGGACGCATAACCACAAAGACTATCAGATAAATCAGCGTGCCGACAATCATCCCCATAAACGGTTTTACAAAATACGAGAGCACAAATTCCACATCAAATTGGCGTTTGGTCACATATTTCAGCAGGCTGTGGAAAACCGCCGCCACCCCGCCAATTGCACCAAAAAAGAGTGAACGCAAAAACACGTCGGGCACCAGTAAATCAGAGAGCGCGTTGTTGCTGGTGAGGTATTTCAGCAGAAAATCGGGGTTGAAGATGAGATACACAAATACCACGAACCACACCATACCCCATACCACCAACCAGCGACTCCAGCGCTCGGCTTGTTTGGCGCTTTCTTCGGCGCGGTCAAGCCGGGCTTTTACCTGCTCAATGTTCCATTCGGCTTTCGCCAGATATTTTATCTGATAATTCATCACGATATAGCGTGTTTCTGCCAATAATTTGTGCGCCCAATCGGTTATTTCTTTGCTGACACTGATGTTATCATCCAGAATATGCTCATATTCCGCATCGATAGCGTTGTACACTTGCATAAACTGTTCACGGATGCGGGGGTCACTGAGCAGTCGAGCGCGTTCTTTTCGCTCTTCGGGCGTTAAATTTTCGGCATCTGCGGGGAGTTCAAAGGGCAACGTTGGGGCTGCATCATCGGTGTGCATAAAATTAAATAAGTTATCAAAGTCCGCACCGGTGCCGAGTGACAGCGCTGACGACCGCGAAATGCTGGAGGAAGTGGGTGCGCTCACCGCTGCGCTGGCGCTCCATGCGGGAGGTGGCGCGCCGGCGGGGGGAATACCGGTGGCAGGGGTGGCAACCGGCGGGACAACAGATGACGCCGGTTCGGCGACAGGTTTCGCCGGAGCGGGTTCTTCTGCCAATGCCGAATCCAACAATGCGGACAGGTCGGACACAGCGGGCGTGGCGCTGCCGTGACCCCCGACAGGTATTGCCGGTTCTGTCGCCGTGGGGAAGTCCATAGCATCCAGCGGGGTGGTATCATCACCGATTTCGCCGCTGGGCAGCGTCTCTACCGGTGTACCGCCGGGTGGTGTTTCCATCGCGGTGGGAAATTCCATATCGCCAATTTCTTCCGATGGTAAATCTTCTGTGAATGCAGGAGCATTCATCGCGGCGGGAAAATCCGTCAGTGCATCGACAGCATCCGTAACATCGCCTATTTCATTGGCAGGCAGATTTGCGGTTAATGGACCGCCGGGGGCGGTTTCCAGCGCCACCGGAAAATTATATTCAGCCAGTGAATCCACGGTGTCCCCCGCTTCACCACTGGGAAGATTTTCGGCAGGATACCCGCCCATATTGACGACCTGTGGGTCACGGGGAGCTGGCAGGCTGGTGGGGCTGAGACTCGCTTCGGCGGCGGCTGCCAACGCCGATAACTCGTCCACCGGAGTTGCCGCCGTTTTCGATGCGGTTTTGCGTCGGCGGGTGCGGGCGGGTCGTTTGGCAGCAGTGGTCCGTTTGGCACGCGGTTTCGGCGCCACAGGCGTTTCCTTTTCCGCAGGAGGTTTCGCCGGCGTAGTTTTTTTACGGGTACGGCGCGCCCGTTTCGTGCTGGCGGCAGAAGGTTTTGATGCATCGGCGGCAGATTTCGGTTCAGATGACGCACCGAACAACGTGTCGAGTTCTTTTTCTTTGCTTCGCTTAAAAACGTTTTTGTCTTTAAGGCTGGCTCGTTTCCTTGCCATACCCATCACCTCCGGCGAAGTTCATAGGAATATCGTACCGTTCTTCATATAACATAATTATTATACCACAAAAACTAAATTACGCCAGAATTGTTATGTAAATTATAGGAAAAAGGTATGGGCTGCCATCAAGCGTCAATTACTGCGATTGCACACATATTTTGTAAATAAGACAGAACCCTACTAAAATTGTAATCAGCGAAGCTTAAATGGCGAACCTGCTCATTCAAAGTCCGCTCATTGCAATCTATCATTCACATTTCAGAAGGAGAAATCAATGTTGACTCCCTTTTTTACCCCGCAAGGCGTGGCTATCATCGGTGCGTCCCGCGAAAGCCACAAATTGGGCTATGGTGTGGTGCGCAATCTGATTGACCACCACTTCCCCGGCGAAATTTACCCCGTTCATCCCGCCGCCGCCGAAATTCTGGGGCGACCATGCTACCCCACCATCGCCGATGTGCCTGACCCGGTGGATTTGGCGATTATCATCGTGGCGGCAAAAAAAGTTTCCGCCGCGGTGGCAGCGTGCGGCAAACGTGGCATCAAACACGTCATTGTGCCCAGCGGCGGTTTCCGCGAAGCAGGCGAAACAGGCATCGCGCTGGAAGCCGAACTCGCTGCCGTCGCCGAGAAATACGGCGTAAAAGTAATGGGGCCGAATTGCATTGGCAGCATCGACACCCACACCCCGCTGAACACCACCTTTGTGGTCGGCATGCCCGCGCCGGGTGACATCGGTTTTGTGTCGCAATCGGGCGCAATGTGCGCCGTGGTGATTGACTGGGCGCAGGGAAAAGGCATTGGTTTTTCGCGCATCGTCAGTTTGGGCAATCAGGTCGGCGTGACAGAAACCGAGACCATCGCCGCGCTGAGCGACGACCCCAACACCCGCGTCATCACAGTTTATATGGAAGGAGT
>CAYZQQ010000316.1:286-4652 GCA_964480075.1 uncultured Anaerolineaceae bacterium | reverse complement strand
TGACCATTGAAAGTTGGCGGAATGACGACCTGAAAATCTGGCAGGACACCATCATTCCGGCGTTCAACACACACTATCCCAATATTGAAGTTGTCTTTGCACCGAGCGCGCCGACCGAATACAACGCCGCGCTGAACGCCAAGCTAGAAGGCGGCACTGCCGGCGACCTTATCTCTTGCCGCCCGTTTGACGCATCGCTGGCATTGTATGACAAAGGCTATCTCGCGTCGCTCAACGATTTGTCCGGTATGGACAACTTTGGCGATGTGGCGAAAAGTGCATGGATTACCGATGACGGCTCAAACGTTTTCTGCGTGCCGATGGCTTCGGTCATTCACGGGTTCATTTACAACAAAGATATTTTCAAAGAGCTTGGTTTGAGCGAACCCAAAACGGTTGACGAATTTTTCCAGGTGCTGGATGCCATCAAAGCCGACGGTACTTATGCCCCGCTTGATATGGGCACGGCTGACCAATGGGAAGCCGCCACGATGGGTTTCCAGAATATTGGACCGAATTACTGGAAAGGTGAAGCCGGGCGTTTGGGCTTGATTGCCGGCACCGAGAAATTCACCGACCCGCAATATGTGGCGGCGTGGGACCAACTGTCGAAATGGGAGCCGTATTTGGCAAAGGGTTTTGAAGCGCAGAGCTACCCTGATTCGCAGAATCTTTTCTCGCTGGGGCGCGCGGCGATTTACCCTGCCGGTTCGTGGGACATCTCGCTGTTCAACGAGCAAGCCGACTTTGAGATGGGCGCGTTCAAACCGCCATTGCCTGCCGGTGCGGACACATGCTATATCAGCGACCACACCGACATCGCCATGGGGATGAACGCCAATACCCCCAACCCCGAAGCCGCCCGTGCATTTTTGGAATGGTTAGCCACGCCGGAATTTGCAGAACTGTACAGCAATGCATTGCCCGGTTTCTTCTCGCTGTCGAATGCGCAGGTAAACATCAAAGATCCCGTGGCGCAGACGTTTGTCAACTGGCGCAACGAATGTGATTCGACCATCCGCAACTCGTACCAAATTCTGTCACGCGGCGAACCCAATCTTGAAAACGAACTGTGGCGCGTGAGTGCACAGGTCATCAACGGCGACATCGCTCCCGAAGACGCCGCCAAACAAATTCAAGACGGTCTCGACTCGTGGTACACACCCAGTGGTGGAACCAGCGAAGCAATGCCTGCCGAGCCGAAGAAAGACATCGGACCGGCGAAATTGACCATTGAAAGTTGGCGGAATGACGACCTGAAAATCTGGCAGGACACCATCATTCCGGCGTTCAACACACACTATCCCAATATTGAAGTTGTCTTTGCACCGAGCGCGCCGACCGAATACAACGCCGCGCTGAACGCCAAGCTAGAAGGCGGCACTGCCGGCGACCTTATCTCTTGCCGCCCGTTTGACGCATCGCTGGCATTGTATGACAAAGGCTATCTCGCGTCGCTCAACGATTTGTCCGGTATGGACAACTTTGGCGATGTGGCGAAAAGTGCATGGATTACCGATGACGGCTCAAACGTTTTCTGCGTGCCGATGGCTTCGGTCATTCACGGGTTCATTTACAACAAAGATATTTTCAAAGAGCTTGGTTTGAGCGAACCCAAAACGGTTGACGAATTTTTCCAGGTGCTGGATGCCATCAAAGCCGACGGTACTTATGCCCCGCTTGATATGGGCACGGCTGACCAATGGGAAGCCGCCACGATGGGTTTCCAGAATATTGGACCGAATTACTGGAAAGGTGAAGCCGGGCGTTTGGGCTTGATTGCCGGCACCGAGAAATTCACCGACCCGCAATATGTGGCGGCGTGGGACCAACTGTCGAAATGGGAGCCGTATTTGGCAAAGGGTTTTGAAGCGCAGAGCTACCCTGATTCGCAGAATCTTTTCTCGCTGGGGCGCGCGGCGATTTACCCTGCCGGTTCGTGGGACATCTCGCTGTTCAACGAGCAAGCCGACTTTGAGATGGGCGCGTTCAAACCGCCATTGCCTGCCGGTGCGGACACATGCTATATCAGCGACCACACCGACATCGCCATGGGGATGAACGCCAATACCCCCAACCCCGAAGCCGCCCGTGCATTTTTGGAATGGTTAGCCACGCCGGAATTTGCAGAACTGTACAGCAATGCATTGCCCGGTTTCTTCTCGCTGTCGAATGCGCAGGTAAACATCAAAGATCCCGTGGCGCAGACGTTTGTCAACTGGCGCAACGAATGTGATTCGACCATCCGCAACTCGTACCAAATTCTGTCACGCGGCGAACCCAATCTTGAAAACGAACTGTGGCGCGTGAGTGCACAGGTCATCAACGGCGACATCGCTCCCGAAGACGCCGCCAAACAAATTCAAGACGGTCTTGACTCGTGGTACACACCGCAGTAAACCATCTGTAAGATTTAAGTAGGGGCACGATGCATCGTGCCCCTACAAATATACAGAAATATCAGGAGACGTCTATGCAAAGCCTCCCCCAAAAATACAGAAAACCGTTCCCTACGCACATTCTTGTTTTTCTTGCACCGGCAACACTGCTTTACACCGTATTTATGATTTACCCGCTGCTTGATTCTTTGCGGTTGAGTCTCTTTACGCTGGGGGCAAACGGTGTGGAAGTGTTCGCCGGGTTTCAAAATTACGTTACGCTTCTCACCAACGAAATATGGTCGGTGCGTTTTTGGGGGGCATTGGGCAATAACTTTGTTTTCTTCATCATCCACATGTTGGTGCAAAATCCCATCGGTTTGCTTCTTGCCGCATTATTAAGCCGCCGAAATCTCTTTGGGAAAGGTACATATCGCACTATATTATTTATGCCAACGATGCTTTCAGTGGTGATTGTCGGGTTCATTTGGCAATTGATTCTCAGTCCGCTATGGGGCGTGACAGAAAGTATGATGAATATTGTGGGTATCGCCGATGTTTTCCACCCTTGGTTGGGGCTGGAAAGCTCTGCGTTGGTTACGCTGGCGCTCATCTCGGTGTGGCAATTTATCGGTATTCCAATGATGCTCTTTTATGCCGCGCTCATCAGCATCCCCGACGAACTCATCGAAGCGGCATATGTGGACGGGGCTACCCCTTGGACAGTGTTTTGGCACATTAAATTCCCACTCATCCTGCCAACCGCCGGGATTGTGACCATTTTAACCTACGTGGGCAACTTTAATGCCTTTGACTTGATTTACACCGTGCAAGGGGCATTAGCGGGTCCCAACTTCTCCACCGACATTATGGGCACCTTCTTTTATCGCACCTTCTTTGGCTTCCAATTGCAATTGGGCAACCCAACGATGGGTGCGACCATCGCTGCAATGATGTTTTTTATTATTTTAATTGGCGTGCTGGCGTATCTTTTTGGCTGGCAACGCCGTATGACAATTTACGAAGTTTAGGGGGTGTTTTATGCAAAATAAATCCGGTCTTGCTCAAAAAATAAACCAGAATATTTTGCCCCACGTCGTTTTGGCTGGCTATGCGGTACTGGCGCTCTTCCCGATTTTCCTCATCATCTTTAACTCACTAAAAACCCGCAAAGCCATTTTTAAATCCCCTTTGTCGATACCCTCCCCCAACACATTCAGTTTAGAAGGGTATCACACCGTTTTTGATAGATCTAGCTTTCAATTGTATTTTGTGAACAGTACGGTGGTGACGGTGGTTTCCATCGTGCTGGTGCTTCTTTTGGGCGCAATGGCATCGTATGCGCTGGCAGAATATAAATTTAAGGGGAACACTTGGCTGGGGTTATATTTGGCACTGGGTATTATGATTCCCATTCGTTTGGGAACGGTCAGTATTTTGCGGCTGGTCGTTTCGATGGGTCTCATTGACACTCTCACTGCGTTGATTTTGGTATACACCGCACAGGGATTGCCGCTGACAATTTTTGTGTTACAGCAATTTATGCAGCAAGTTCCCAAAGAGTTGAAAGAAGCCGCGCGCATCGACGGGGCGAGTGAGTATCGTATTTTTTGGCTGGTGCTGCCGCTGGTGCGCCCCGCCATCGCCACGGTTGCCGTATTTGTGATGATTCCCATTTGGAATGACCTGTGGTTCCCGCTGATTCTGGCTCCCGGCGAAAAAACCCGCACGGTGACTTATGGCGCCCAACAATTTTTGGGGCAATTCGTCAGCGATTGGAACGCGGTGCTGGCGTCGCTGACGCTGGCGATGATTCCAATTTTGCTGCTGTATATTCTCTTTTCGCGACAGCTCATTCGGGGTATCACAGCCGGAGCGGTGAAATAAAAAAGAGAAGATGGGGGACACCCCCACACCCCGCCCTCAACTTCGTTTCGGGGTATCACAGCCGGAGCGGTGAAATAAAAAAGAGAAGATGGGGGACACCC
>CAYZQQ010000316.1:0-186 GCA_964480075.1 uncultured Anaerolineaceae bacterium | reverse complement strand
CCACACCCCGCCCTCAACTTCGTTTCGGGTATCACAGCCAGAGCGGTGAAATAAAAAAAGAGAAGATGGGGGACACCCCCACACCTCCGCCCTCAACTTTGTTTCGGGTATCACTGCCGGAGCGGTGAAATAAAAAAGAGAAGATGGGGGACACCCCCACACCTCCGCCCTCAACTTTGTTTCGGG
>CAYZQQ010000315.1:0-4670 GCA_964480075.1 uncultured Anaerolineaceae bacterium | reverse complement strand
ACAGCGCATTCACCTCCACCGGTTTGCCGATGCGCGGCGTGACCACCCAATCACCCACTTTGGCATCCATCCATGTCAATTGCACCCCGGCGATACCCGCATGCAACAATCCGTCGACGGGGTCAACAAATATGTTAAAGCGAGTGCCGCGCCGATGCCAGGCAATGATGTCGGCGAGAATGGGATATAGATGGGCAATCAGTGCGTAATCGTCGGTGTGCAAAAAATAGCGATACACCGCTTGAAAATACCACAGCGTTGCGTCCACCGTATTGTATTCCGGCGTTTCGCCTTCGTCGGGGAAACGATTGGGGAGCATCCCTCGGTCGAGATAGCCGGCGTAAGTAGTCAAAATATCGCGGGCGACGGCGGGGCGGTCGGTGGACAGCGTGAGTCCCGGCAGGGCAATCATCGCGTCGCGCCCCCAATCGCTGAACCACGGATAGCCGGCGATGACAGAATGCCCCATCCGGCTATTGGGAACGGGACGGCACACCACAAACTGGTCGGCGGCGAGCGCCAACTGACGCACGGCGGCGCGGTCGGCGGGAGCGGGAGAAAGATGTGCCAACGCCTGCGCGGACAGGGTTTGGTCTGCTGATTTTCGTTCGCGCCAAGCTGATTTCCCGTCCAGATTCAGCGTTGATTTTGTGCCGGCAACCAGCGTCACCGATTGCCCGACCGTGAGCGCCACTCGAAAATCGGCGGCGTATAAATGGTCTTCCACCGCTTCCAACCCGCGATAGGCTTCGATACTCAAATAATAGCGGTTGTACCATTCATTGTGCGGGGTAAATTGGGTATCGGCGCTGAGTAAAAACAGCGGTGTGGCGCCATCAAACGGGATAATGCACAGCCCGTTATCGGTGGGAGTAATATCGGTGTGCCAGTTTGAAATGCGGGTGATGCCATGATAATCGCGATGATTCACCAGCGCTTTTCCGGTGAGCGTCAGCGGAGCGGTGGCGCGCCGCAGGGTATATTGCAGATAAGTGGTATTTTCTTCCGCTTGCATCCAGATGCGCTTTTCCAGCAGCGCATCACCGCAGGCATAAGTCCACACCGGTGTGGTTCCATCCAAATGAAAGGATTCCAGATACACTGTGCCGTTTGTTGTTTGCGGGGTGTTTTCCCACACATTTTCAAATAGGGGATAAATATTTTTTTGATAAATGACCACTTCATCAATTTTGGCGAGCATCAACGTGCGCCCCAACGGAGGGCGCAAAGCCGCAATCAGCAGTCCATGATACCGGCGCGTCAGCGAACCCGCCACCGTGCCCGCGGCGAACCCGCCGATATTGTTGGTGACCAGCCACTCGCGCGATTGCATGAGTGGCAAATTATTGCAGACCTCCCGTCCGAATTTAAGCATGATGTTCTCCCTGCTGTTGAATCAATTTCGCCACTAATCCCGTCCAGCCGGTTTGATGGCTGGCGCCCAGCCCCGCCCCCGAATCGCCGTGAAAATACTCAAAAAAGAGTAGGTTATCGCGCCAGTGTGAGTCGGATTGCCAGCGGTCGTTTTTGCCATATATGGGACGGCGGTTGTTTTCGCGGCGAAAAAGCCGCACCAATCGCCGCGAAAGCTCATCTGCTACCTGTTGCAGGGTTATCATTTGTCCCGAACCGGTGGGGCATGCCACCCGCAGGCTATCACCGTAATAATGGTGAAACTTTTGCAGCGATTCGATAATCAGATAGTTGATGGGGAACCAAACGGGACCGCGCCAGTTGGAATTTCCGCCGAACAATCCGTTTTCGGACTCGGCGGGCTGGTAGTTGATGGTGTAGGTTTTGCCGTCCAGATGGAGCATGTACGGGTGTGCCGCATGAAATTTCGACACGGAGCGGATGCCGTAATCGGACAAAAATTCGGCGGGGTCGAGCATTTTTTCCAGCACGCGCACCAGCCGTTCGCGGGGCAGAATAGCCGCCAGCCGCCGTTTGCCTTCGCCGGGGACATCCACGCTGGCGATATTGCCGCTCAGCTGGGGGCGGTGGCGCAAAAACCACTGCACATGCCGCCGAAAATCGGGGAGCGCGTCCAGCATGTCCGGCTCAATGGTTTCCACGGCGAAAAGGGGGAGCAGCCCCACCATTGAGCGCACTTTCAGCGGCAGAATTTCGCCGTTGGGCAAATGGAGCGCGTCATAAAAAAAGCCGTCCGTTTCATCCCACATGGTATGCCCCGTGCCGCCGCAGCGGGTCATTGCCCGCGCAATGCCCAGAAAATGCTCGAAAAATTTGGTCGCCAAATCCTGATATACCGGATTATCGTGTGCCAGTTCCAGCGCAATTTTCATCATCGTCAGGCAATATGCACCCATCCATGCCGTGCCATCTGCCTGGTCGATGTGCCCGCCGGTGGGCAGGAGCGCGCTGCGGTCGAACACCGAAATATTGTCCAGCCCCAAAAATCCACCCTGAAAAATGTTGTTGCCGTCGGCGTCTTTGCGGTTGACCCACCATGTAAAATTCAGTAGCAATTTGTGGAACACCGTTTCCAGAAACGGGCGGTCGGCGCGCCCGCGCAGTTTTGCATCAATTTTATAGACCCGCCATGCCGCCCACGCCTGCACCGGCGGATTGACATCGCCGAATGCCCATTCATACGCCGGAAATTGCCCGTTGGGGTGCATATACCATTCGCGGGTGATGAGCAGCAATTGTTGTTTGGCAAAATCCGCATCGACCAGCGCGAGCGGCAGGGTGTGAAATGCCAAATCCCAGGCGGCATACCACGGATATTCCCACGTGTCAGGCATGGAAATGATGTCGAAATTATTGAGGTGCTGCCAGCCCGAATTGCGCCGGCGTTCGGCGGGGGGCGGCGGCGGGGCGGGGTCGCCGGTGAGCCACTGCTCCACATCAAAATAATAGAGCTGTTTCGACCATAGCATGCCCGCGAGCGCCTGCCGCTGAATGCGGCGGTCGTCGGCGGAAAGGGTTGCCGGATGCAGGTGGTGGTAAAACTCATCGGCTTCGGCGCGGCGGCGTTCCAGTATTTTTTCGAAGGAACGGAACGGGGCGCGGAATGGTTTGGCGTTCAGCCGCAACCGCACCGTGCGCGATTCGCCCCCGGCGAGGGTGAGCGGATAGAGCGCGGCGGCTTTGGTGCCGGTGCGCTGCGGGTTGACCGTATTTTTTTCGCCGTGGATGAGATAGCGGTGGAAGGCGTCTTTCACAAACGGCGAACGATTCGACGTGCCATAGAGCCGTTCGGTGTTGGTTTCATTTTCGGTGAACAGCCATTCGGGTGCGCCATCGGCAGAAAGGGTCATTGGCGGCAGGGCGGGGTGCTCGGCGGTGATGGCGGAAAATTCGGCGGGGGCGGGAATCTGCCGCAGAAGCGGTTTGCCGGGAACATCGCCCATCGGACCGGCGGGGTATCCCCACACCCACGTGTTCCGAAACCAGAGAGTCGGCAGAAGATGGCATTCAGCGGAAATGTCGGCGCGGTTGGTCACCGTGATGGCGATGAGAATATCGTGCGGGTCGGCTTTGGCAAATTCCACCAGCACATCAAAATAGCGGTTTTCATCGAAAACGCCCGTGTCGGTCAACTCAAACTCGGGGTCGGTTGCGCCGCGCCGCCGATTTTCCGCCACCAGTTCCGAGTATGGGAAGGCGGCGTGCGGATATTTGTACAGCAGTTTCATATAGCTGTGAGTTGGCGTGCTGTCAAGATAGAAATAGACCTCTTTCACATCTTCGCCGTGGTTGCCCTCCGGACCCGCCAGCCCGAAGAAACGCTCTTTCAAAATCGGGTCGTGCCCGTTCCACAGCGCCAGCCCAAAACACAGATATTGCTGTCGGTCGCTGAATCCGGCGATTCCATCTTCCCCCCAACGGAACGCTTTGCTACGGGCATGGTCGTGCGGCAGGTAATCCCACGCCGTACCGTGCGGGCTGTAATCCTCGCGCACCGTGCCCCACGCCCGCTCGCTGAGATAGGGTCCCCAGTTGAGCCAGCGGGTGGTTTGGCGGCGTGCGGCAGCGAGTCGCCGGTATTCTTTCGTATGGCTGATGGACATGCTGGCAAACTCCGGACATTTCAGAAGGGCTGAAAAATATTCCGCGGTGAGTGTGGCGCGGTGAAAAAAGTATAGCCCCAAATTGCAGTGAGTGCCGTAAGATGGGTTACAGAGAGGAAGTTGATGAGTGGCTGACAGAAAGTGTAGACGGCGCAGAGGTGGGCGTCAAATAAAAAACGCGCCATCTGATGCAGTGGCGCGTTTTTTGAGCGTGAGGGCTATTCGCCGACCAGCCGGTTCTCCAGCACCTGCCCCGGCGAGAACCCATCCAATTGCAGATACCACACGGCGCTGTCAATCAGTGCTTGCTGCGGAATCAGCCCAATCAGTTCGGTGGATGCGATACCGACGCCGTACCGCGCGGCTTCGCGGCGAATCAGTTCCACCACCCGGAAAATCGGTGTGCCGGTGAAATCGGTCAGGTTCATACTGACCTGCGCTTTGCCGTCCACTTCCAACCCCATGGCTTTAACATAGCGCAATCCGCCGCCGGAGTGACGCACTGCTTTGCCGATTTTTTTTGCAATTTCCACGTTGTCTGTGTTCAAATACACGTTAAACGCGATGAGAAATTGCCTCGCGCCGATGGCGGTTGCGCCCGCCGTGCCCATTTTCGCGGGACCGAAATCGGGG
>CAYZQQ010000314.1:0-4674 GCA_964480075.1 uncultured Anaerolineaceae bacterium | reverse complement strand
TGATGATTTGCTGACGGTGGCGTTGGCAGTTATGCTGGGGCTGGTGTTCATCGGCATTAATTTTTTGCTGGAAGCGAGCTACCGGCTGATTGACCCGACTCTCCGTGAAACTGCTGCCCGTGCCGCTCAAACTGGCGGAGGATGGAAAAATGCGCTCTCTGCACTGGCGGGCATGTTCGATGGCGTGCGGGAGTTGCCGGTGTTGCGCCGTTTTCTCATCCGAAAGTCTGCCGCCGACCGCGAATATGAACAGCGGTTGAAAGAAAGTCTGCGGGCGCACAGCGCGACTGCCGGAAAAAAATCGCTCGATGCAGGCATTCGGAGGGAACGGGCGAAAACATGGGTGCGCGGTACACTGGGCAATCTGCCGTTTGTGATTGGGGCAATATTGTTGATTGGATTACTGGCGGTTTATGTTGCCGGGCCGGCATTATCACCCAATAATCCGTACACCACCAAAGGGTTGGATAAAGTTGACGGTGTGATTCAAGTGCCGCCATTTGCTCCCTCCGGCGACTATCCATGGGGCAGCGACGCGCTGGGGCGCGATATGATGAGCCTGGTATTGAGCGGCGCACAGCAAACGCTGACACTGGTCGCGTTGGTGATGCTGGCACGGCTGGCGGTGGGATTTGTGCTTGGTACACTGGCGGGCTGGCAACAAGATAAACCGCTCGACCGGCTGATTATGGCGGCCAGTGAGGTTTTTTCCGCCCTGCCGACGTTAATTTTCTCGATGCTGCTGGTGCTGGCACTCGGCATTCGGCGGGGGATATGGGTGTTTGTGGTGGCGCTCTGTTTTGTCGGCTGGGGCGAAATGATGCAGTTCATCCGCAGCGAAGTGATTGTGCTGCGCCAAAAATTATATGTCGAAAGTGCGGTATCCTCCGGCTCGCGGCTCAGCGGAATCATCGTGCGCCATCTGCTGCCGAATTTGCTCCCATCGCTGATTGTGCTGGCGGCGCTGGAAATGGGCGCGGTCGCTATGCTGCTCGGCGAGTTGGGCTTCATCGGTATTTTCATCGGCGGGGGGGCATTCGCCGAAGTGTCCATCGGCGGCCCGCCGTACCACTATTCCGACATCCCCGAATGGGGCGCGCTGCTCAGCAATGTCCGCACCTATGCGCGCGGCTACCCGTGGACGGCAATTTCACCCGCACTGGCGTTTTTCGTCGTAATTTTGGCGTTCAACCTTTTTGGCGAAGGCTTGCGGCGGTTGGTGCAGGATATCGGGCTCAGCTTCAACAAGTTTATCAACCGTTATACGCTTGTGGGGGCAATCGTATTGATTTGGGGATTGAGTTGGGTGCAGGGTAATACCGGCACGATTGCCTTTTACAAACAGCACGCACGCGCCTTCGACCGCACGGCAGTGACAGAAGAATTTTCCGCACTCGCCGACCCCGCGCTGGAGGGGCGCTCTCTCAGCTCGGGCGGTGCGGAATTGACCGCCGATTATATCGCCCGGAAATTTGAAGAATATGGGCTGCAGCCCGGCGGGAAACGAGCCTCCTATTTTTTTGATGTGAAGCGCGACTATTTTGAATTGACGCAAACCCCGCAATTGAGTTTTAACGGGCAACCACTGGAATATCGAAAAGATTTTGCGGAAATTCCGTTTAATCTGCTGAATGCTGCCGAACCGAAATCGGGTGGATTGGTCATCCTCGGTGCGGGCGAACAGGTTTTTGCGGGAACATCGTTCACCGGGCAGCAATTCCCGCGCCAAATTGTCGAGCAGGATTTTTTAAATGATGTGGTATTGGTGTTGCGCGGCAACGGCTTTTTGCCCAACACCCTGCGGCAGGGGACGCTGTACATTGCCAACGACCCGGAGGCAATCCGTCACCGCGACAGCCTTTCAGCGTACAGCCCCAACGCGCCGAGTTATGACCCGTTGCAGGGCAGCCCTTTCTTTTTCGTGACCGAAAATGGGTTGAACAAAATGCTCAAATCTACCGGATTGACCGTGGCGGAATTGCGCCGCCAGCAGGATGAGCTTTCGCCGGATGATGTGAAAGTGTGGCGCACCGGCATTACCGTTAGCAGTTCGCTGGTGGGAGAGGTGCGGCATAAAGTTCCGGCGCGGCATGTGGTGGGCTATTGGCCCGGCACCGACACCAATCTGGATGATAAATTGATTGTGGTGCTGGCGCAATATGATGGTCTCGGCGTGGATGAACGCGGCACGCTGTACCCCAGCGCGAATGACAGCGCCAGCAGTGTGGCGGTCATGCTGGAAATGATTCGCTCATGGAAAGAGAGTGGCTATCAGCCGAAAAAGACGCTCATTTTTGTGGCGTATGTCGGTGAAGGGTTTGACTATGGGCAAATCCCACGCCGTGCGCCCGATGTCGAGCGTATCATTAGCGGGAAATTCGGTTTTGCTGCTGCATTCACACCGGAAGCCTTTGTGTATCTGCGCGGATTGGGTGCGGGAACCGGCAACAGTGTGGAACTCGGCGCAGGCGGAAATTTACGGTTGGCACAGTTATTTGAAAATGCCGGCAAACAAATGGGTGTGAAAACCACGCGCAAAAATGAGAATTTCTCGCTGGATGTGATTTTTGGGGGAACGGGAAATATTGCCACCACCGATGCGCCATCCATCACCCTGAATTGGCAGGGGTATGAAGATGCCATCGGTACACCGGAAGATTCACCGGATACTGTTGACCCGGTCAAGCTGCAAAAATCGGGGCGGCTGCTTTCGCTGGCGCTGCTCATCATGGGGCGCGAAATAAATTATTGAGCATAAAATCCGAGGGGGCGATTTGCGAGTCGCTCCCTTTTTTTATGAATACTTTTCTGCCACGGCGGGGCGGCTGAGTAGCCATGCCGCCCACAGCGTAAATGCCGATACTGCCAGCAGAATTGCTACCATGCGCACCCACGGCACGCCGGCAGCTAATCGTACCCACAAATTATCAATCGCGACCTTTATCCAGAATAGCGCACCCACTACGGTGAGTGCCTGCACACCCCACAACGCCCATCGTTTTTTAATGAAGAGGGCAAACGGAATGGGCAGGCAAATTGCCATCATCAATAGATTTCCGTAACGCAAAAAATGTGCGCCCAACACAATGAACGCCAAAATTAATGGAATGATGCGGCGAAGCATAAAACAACCTCCAAAAAAATCAAAGCATTGAACAACGCGGCTCAATATATCACAAGTGTACCGCAGGAGAGGATTTATCTCTGTGACTTCAGTTGCACAATGTCATTTTGGGCAAAAATGGGCGGCACAGACAATCCCAGCGCGGCATATAATTCCGGCGGAACGCTGATGTCTGCCAGATACAGGTCGCCGGTGTATGCCAAAACGTCTCTTTGGCGGAAAGCGATTTTGGGCAGGGCGAGCGTGAGAGTGGCGGCGGCGCGGATGGCAGGCGTCTGCACCGCGCCATCGGTGGCGATGCCCGACGGCACATCCAGCGACAGCACGGGCGCGGGCAGGGCGTTGGCGGCGCGGATCATCTCGGCGGCGATGCCGCGTGGCGCGCCCTGCAAACTGTATCCGATGATGCCATCAACCACCAGCGCGGGGACTTCGGCGGGGAATGGCACAGCGGCTGGGGTGATTTCTGCACCCATCCGCTGCAAAATGTCGAGTTGGTGGGCGGGAATGCCGCGAAATTCCGTGGGGGATTTTGTGGTCGCAACGTGTACTTTCGCCCCCCAATTGAGCAATCGCCGGGCGCAAACCAGTACGCCGCCGCCATTGCCGCCGGTTCCTGCCAGCACCAGCACCGATTTTCCGCGCGGGTCGCCGCCGAGAAACCGCGCCCGCGCCAAATGTGCTAAATTTCGCCCGGCGTTTTCCATCATCTGCACTAATTCAATGCGATAATCTTCCATCATTGCGCGGTCAACTTCAATCATCTGCGCGGTGGTCAAATGGGGAATGGATTGGGGATTGGCGGTTGGAAATTCGCTATTCGTCATGCGTCACTCGCAATTATTTTATCCGAATCGCTGTTCGGTGAACGGGTCGGCTTCGTTGTGATAGCCGTACCCTTCCCAAAAACCTTTTTGGTCGGCGGATAAAAATTCCAGCCCGCGCAGCCATTTTCCGCCTTTCCAAAAATAGGCGCTTGCCGCTTCAGAACGGTTGGCAAACGAGCCGATGACCCCCCGCAGCGGGTAGCCATGTTCCGGTGTGAGCGGCTCGCCATTGAAATGCGTTGCCAGCAGGGCATTGTCTGCCAAAAGTATGTCAAGGGTGGTGTTTGTCGTGTAGCCGCCTTCGCAGTGCTGTAACCAAAACATACATTGCATTATTTGAAAGCACCGTCTTTATTGATGTTTGAGGCGGCGTTCTTCCGCAAAACTGCCGGAAATGTGTAAGATTACGGCTTTTTGTGCAGTGTGCATAAACGCAAGCGGGAGAAAACACCCGAAATAGGCTGCCCGGACGGCGGAAACGTATATTTATTGTACCCAAAGAACGATTGTGCTACAATTGAGCGCAAAGAAAATGCGCCGCGTGTGCTATCACCGGCGCATTGGTCAATCCGAAATAGGCGGCTTGACACAGATATTTTACCACAAGCCGCCGAATTATAAAAGGCGGTTTTTTTGATGGATGAACAACAAACAATCGATTTTGCAAAACTGGATGAATTCAGAACAAAGAAATTCTATGGTCAACTGCTGGCAGAGTATCAG
>CAYZQQ010000313.1:0-4680 GCA_964480075.1 uncultured Anaerolineaceae bacterium | reverse complement strand
TGGTGATCGCGCCCAGCACTTGGCTGCGACTTATGAGCGGTAACGCCATTTCAGAGTGTGTTTCGGGCAGGTAGGGGTTGTCAAACCGGGTCGCTTCATCTGCCACATAACCGGAGTTTCGCGGTTCTCGATGAATGATACTCCACCCGATCATTGATGTTTCGTTAATTTTTAAACGATGTCCATTGGCAAGTTGCTGCTTTCCGGCTTCACCCGTGCCCGATTTTAGTACCGCCCATTGGTAGGCTTCATCCACCAAAAATAGCCCCACATAATAATAGTTAAATTGGTTCTTGATGAGATCCACGGCTTGTTGCAATAGCCGCTCGGTTTCAAGCGTGGTGCTGGCGGATTTCGATACTTCGATGGCAGTACGCAATTGCGTGCCACGGTGCGCCAACGCCTGCGTTCGGTCTCGAACTCGATCCTCCAGCGTGCCAATCAATTCGTGCAAACGGGCGGTCATATTGCCAAACGCCTTCGCCAGCACGCCGATTTCGTCTTCGCGTTCCACGTCAATGGAACGCTCAAGATTTCCCCCGGCAATGTCGGCGGCGGCGGCAGTTAACGCTTCAATGGGGGTGACGATGCGATTGGTGAGCATATACCCCAATGTGGCTACCACTGCTAAAATGCCAATGGTAATAAATAACAGCAGGAACGCGGTATGAATGACAGCGGCAAAAGCTGCCTCTTGTGTTTGTTCCACCAACAATGCGATGCCAATACGGTCTACAAATCGTTCTGCGCCAATGACCGGCTCATCCGCATAATTATTGTAAAACCTAATGTGTTCTGTTTCTTTATATCCGTTGATGCCCTGCTCATACATATTTTCGGCGCGCAACGATAAGTCCGGGGCTAATAATTGCTGCGACTGAATGGCAACGTAACTTTCGGTGCCGGTACCCATCTCGTTTATTTTTCCTAAAATGTTTTTTAGCGTTTCTAAATTTACAGCGCCAACCAGCATTCCTTCCCGTTCATGTTCGTCGGGAGAAACAATGGGTGTAACAATATATAACGTGGTGCGGTTCAAGGTTGAATCGTAACTTACATTGCTAAAATACGGTCTTTCTAACCCCAAAACATAAAACTGACGATGGCTATAATCTTGTCCCGTTTCTTGAAGATTGGTAGAAGCCACAACGATACCATCGTTATCCAACAGCGTAATATTGTTAAAATCAACCTGACTACCGAGTAGGTTTAATACATCCAGCCGAAAGCGGGCGCGGTTATGCGCCATCAACTGTGGATGGGCTTCAACATCGTGCAGGGTTCGATTGGTAATATCAAAAATGGCGGGGCTGGAAAATCGAGATGTCATATCATCCAACCATTCATTGACGGCAGATTCCTTTAACTTTGCCACCGTTACCAATGTGTTTTCGGTACTCTGGCGAGTTGTATTTATTCCGGAATAGGTCACGATACTCCCCACCAGAAGCATCGGCAGTAAAATTACCAGCGCAAACGACCAAAACAAGGTGCGCTTTAGACTGTGTCGGACATCAAACCAAGAACCCGGCGAAGCATTTAGCGTTCGTTTCATAATAATTACTCTCGAGTATCTATATTTTCTGCTGGCAACGATGGTTGTTCGTTGATGAATTTACGTTTTAATTTTGCGGGTGACAACGATTGTGTTTGGCGTTTTGGGGCTAACCGAACTGCGCCGCCGGGCGAATTTAAGGCTTTGGTCAGCTCTGTCACCGTTGTTTGCAGAATATTCTGCACGCCGGAAGCTGTGTAAATGCGTGCCACCAGTTCCCGTATGGTTTGCTCGCGTCGATAATTCTGCTCGATAGAGGTCAATAGAGACAGGTTTTGCCACGCGATAGCGGCTTGCAACGCCATCCCTTCCAGTAACTCAATATCGGATTGTGAGAAAAGTACAATATTTTCCAGACGACGAATGAGCATCACCCCGATAACGCGCGCTTCGGTTTTTATAGGCACGGCGGCGACAACTTCCGGCACAACCGGTGTATCGGGAACGGGGACATCGCCCCCTTCGGCGCCAAACATTTTTACCGCCGATGTTCCTGTTTGTGCAGCCGTGCCGGACAGACCTTCGCCTATTTTGGGACGAATCGCCATCATTTCGGCTTCATATCCGCCCACAGCAGATTGGGGTACCAGTTCATCGTGATTCAATAAAAAAATTGTTCCCTGATCAGCTTGAGCTAGGGACACGGCATGAGTAATAATGGTGTCAAGCAATTCTTGCAAATTAGTTGTGGCGGTTATATCACGGTTAATATCCAACAACGCATTCAATTTGCGGCTTGATTCCGCCACATTTTTGTATAATCGTGCGTTTAACATCGCATTTGCCAATTGGTCAGCCATGATTTGCAGAGAGATAACGTCTTCTTGTGAAAATGCGGCAACTGCGGCACTCTGAATGGTGAGCGCTCCCAATGTTTGATTTTGGCTATTTAGCGGTAACGCCATCTCAGAACGAGTTTCCGGAAGATGCGGATTATTAAAATGAACTGCATCCTGCCCAATATCCAACGCAATTCGCGCCTGTTTCTTTGATATTGCCCAGCCCACCATCGACGTTTCATCTTTGATAGCCAGTTTATGCCCGGCAGCTACCTGGCGTTTACCTTCTTCACCACTCCCCGCACGAAGCACCGCCCACTCTCCGGTGGCATCAATGGAAAATATGCCAACATAATAAAAATCAAATCCGGTTTTTATGCGTGTGACTGCTTGAGAAATCAATGTGTCTTCATCAAGAATTTGGCTGGTAACGCGCGAAATTTCTGCCCCGGTTTCTAATTGGCGAGCGTGTTGACGCATCGCATTCAATTGGTCGTGATAATCGATGGCGCGTCCAACTTGATGAGTCAGCATTGAGAAAAATGAAATGTGCGCCTCAGAAAATGAGCGCGGGCGCATATAGCCGATCAACAGATAGCCCAATGATTTTTCACCGGAGGCGTTGGTTACCGGCAGCACTACCGTCGAATTTATTTGCAGTTGTTCCAACAAGGCGGCTTCGTTCGCGTTCAGTTCGGTGTGGGTAAACGTATCCAGAATCAATGGCGAACCGGTTTCGCAAACATTTGCCAATGAGGGGTAGTCGGCAAGGCTATACGTTCGATTTTCTATCGTCGTTGCTGTCAGCAGTGACGGCGTGACATGTCGCGCAGCAACGATTTTCACGGGAATATTTGGGGCAAATGCCTCCTGATATTCCGCCAGCAGACATACATCCGCACCGACAGAGAGGAACATATCGGTGATGTGCTGATACACTGCTTCTGTGTGTGCTGCTTCCATCAATTGTTGGTCAAAATCCAACAAGCGTCGGGTGCGAGCAAGTTGGTCACGGGTATTTTTATGGGCGTTTTGGTGTTCAATGTCTTTCCCAATAAACGATGTTAGCAGTTGTAAAAATCGCACATCACGGCGGGTGAAGGCATTGGAGGTGGTGCGAATCAATATTAACCACCCCAGCATTTTATCGGTTTTTATGGCAACTGCCAGCAGCGAGCGCGCCCGACTTTCTCGGGCAAATATGCCGAACCGCTCGTCGGACTGTAAATCGCCAATATTGAGTGGGATTTGCGTATTGGTGTTCCACATCCATTCGGCGTTTTGCGGGGTGAAACGTCGCCCTGTTTCCGGCAACGACAGTTTTTCAGAGAAATTGGCTCCCGCTAACCACGCTTCCCGGTCGGTGGTATCTGTCGGCGTTTGTTTAAAAAGGGCGATGGCAGCGTATGCCGAATGTTTAAAAACTGCCACTTCTTTTAGCTGTGTCAGTATATTTTGCGGTGGTGCTTCAAATTCCAACCCTTTAATCGCATCAAACGCTTGGGCTTTTAACCGAGATTCATGTTCTATTTGTGTGGTTGCCATCAGCACAGTCCTTTTAGGGGGTGATACCCGGCAGCGATGGGATTGTCAGTGGTAGATTGGAGTCGTGATGGGTATTAATCAAAAGTGCCCAAATTCCACACCGGCTCGCCACGCAGAATTGCCGCAATCTGGTCGGGGAATTTGTCGGGGTCAATTGGTTTTCCCAAAAACCCATTGAAGCCCGCCGTGCGCACGCGTTCCATTGTGGATTGGGTTGTATCTGCAGTTACCGCCACAATTTTTGTGTGGATAAATCGCGGTTCGGCGCGCAAATTTTGCAGAGCTTCAAAACCATTTTCGTGCGGCAGGTGTATATCCATCAAAATTAAATCGACACGGGGCATGGTCAGCGCAAATTCCACAACTTGCCATCCCGATGCTTTCCATTCATACGTTTGCACCCCAATAAATGCCAGCAGCCGAGCCATTAATACCAAGTTTTGCAGATTGTCTTCTACCACTAATACGTGCGCTTGTTTGGGGTCTGTAATGTTAGCTGATGGGGACGAGTTGTCAATGGACGAGGCAGTAACCATTTGGCATCCTTTTACAGATATTTTTCTAGTATGCGCGGCAACCCGTCAACATCAATGGGCTTGGAGATATACCCATTGCAACCGGCTTTCAGCGTACGCTCCCGGTCGCCATGCATCACATTGGCAGTGATGGCTAAAATCGGCACTTGCATCAAAGCAGAATTGGCGCGTAAACGACGGGTAACTTCGTACCCGTCAATATCGGGCAAGTTTATGTCCAGCAAAATCATGTCCGGGATGGATAACCCCGCTATTGACACACCTT
>CAYZQQ010000312.1:0-4695 GCA_964480075.1 uncultured Anaerolineaceae bacterium | reverse complement strand
CTTCATAAGAAACAGTTTTCAGAATTTCCTGGTATTCCGGCGGCAATTTATTCCATTCGTCCAAGTTTACCTGAATTTCCAGTGTGGGACCCGGCTCCCACCAGCCCGGGAAATAGTAGTATTTCGCGGCTTTGTTAAAACTCAACTTTTCATCATCATACGGTCCGACCCATTCTGCACCGTCGATAGCGCCGGTTTGCAGGGCTTGGAAAATTTCGCCACCGGGCAATACCTGCACGGTCACGCCCAATTTATCCATCACTTTCCCGCCCAAACCGGGGATACGCATTTTCAAGCCTTTCATATCCGCCAAAGATTTAATTTCTTTGTTCCACCAGCCGCCCATTTGCGCGCCGGTGTTTCCGGCAGGGAATTGGATGACGTTGAATTTGTCTTTGTAGAAGGGTTGAAGCAAATCCAGTCCGCCACCTTGATATAGCCATGCGTTTTGCTGTTGGGCGTTCAACCCAAACGGCAGCGATGTGCCAAATGCCATCACGTTACTTTTGCCGACATAGTAGTATGATGCCGTATGTCCAATGGGAACTGCGCCCTGCGACACGACATCGAGCACTTGCAGCCCCGGAGCCAATTCACCGGCGGTTCGAGCGGTAATCTTAAACTTCCCGCCGGTCATCGCGGCGACCCGCGCTGCTACCGTTTGCGCGCCGCCATAAATAGTGTCGAGTGCCTGCGGCCAACTGGTTGCCATTTGCCATTCAACGGTGGGTAATGACGAATCATTGGCGATTGTGGCTGCGGCGGCTTGTCCGTTGCCTGCTGCTGCTGGTGTGGCTGTTGCGGTGTTACATCCTGTAATGGCAACAGCGCCACCAACAAGAGCAGCCTTTGATGCAAAGCCTAAAAACTGTCTGCGTTCCATAAAATTCTCCTCTCGTGCTATCAAGTTTTTCCCCATTGCCGGGACTTCTTTATTTTAATGCAATTATTTATCTTGTCAAATACTTTTTCAAAGGAATGCAATAATCTATTATTTCTCGCCAGAATGCTGCAAACTTTATATGCCCCGCTATAGCAATTTTGTCCCAAAGGAGGGAAAGTGTTGACAATTCGTATTGCGATTGATGTTTTTTATGAGTATAATGATATTACTGAACTGCACAATGAATACTTGAATAGGAGGCTTTGTGCAATATTCGCTTTTGCTGGTTGAATCTGACACGCCCAAAAGGGTATCGCTGGCACACACATTTAATGGTGATGCCTATCGCGTGGCGCAAACTTTCTCCGCTGTTGAAACCGAAATGTGGCTCGCAGCGAATGTACCCGATGCTATTGTTGTCAACTTGACTAATGGTGTGGCTATGCCACCATATCTCACTGAAATGATAGCCAAAATTGATTTTGGTATTCCGTTGGTTGCCGTGGTGACCGATGCGGTATTATTGAAGAAGCCGGATGATGCCAATTGTTATATGTGCCCGCCCGAAAAAATACACACCACCGTTGTGTCTGTTATCGAAAAGAGTCATTTGGTGCGGGGAGGACAATTCGTTCTTGATGTAACCCAACGCAGGCTATGGTCTCAAGGGGCAGAACATCGCCTTACCCCGAAATTAGCAGCGCTGATACAATTGTTGCTGGAAAATCAAGGACAAATTGTGTATCGGGCAACGATTATGAACGCTGTGTGGCACACCGAATATCTGGGTGATACCCGCACGCTGGACGTTCATATTCGCTGGCTGCGTGAAATTATTGAACTCAATCCCAGCCGCCCCAAACATCTGCTCACGGTGCGCGGCGCGGGATACCGCTTTATCGTTTAAATGACATCACCCCCAAAGTGACTCTGATTTATGAAAAATATCATTCCGGTTGCACTTATTTTTTTTCTTGCCGCTTGCAGTAGCACTGCCACACCGAGCAGCATTGCTCCCGTCGCTGCGCCACTGGCTGTCACCGCCCCCGCTGCCGAAACCGTTTCCCCCACGGCGGACACCGTTATTTTCCCCAATGTCGGACAACAGGCATACACTGACCCCGATGGGCAGTTCACCATCGTTTTTCCGGCAAATTGGCAGGCGGTTGCCCAGCCCAGTGGCGGCGTGGTGTTTGTTGACCCCACTGCTCGTGCGGCGTTCGGCGTGCAATTCACCCCCACCGACCACCAACTTTCCCCCGAATCGCTCACCGATACCGCTGTGCAGTTTGCCACCGCTAATTTCGGCAGCGACCCCGGTTTCAAAATCCTCTCGCAGGCAAACGGCATCGTTCAGTTTAAGAATGATGACCCTCAACTGGGTGCAACCATCAACCAAATTAAAGCGGCACAATTTGGACAGATGGTTTATTTTACCCAAATGACGATTGTGGAATCGCTGTGGGCGCAAACTGTGCCCGCGCTGCAAGCGATGGCGGACACCCTGCACGTTTTGCGCACTGAAGTTTTGCCCACCCCCACCGCGCCGCTAGTGTGGAAATTGTATACCAGCCCGCCGATTGGGGTGGTATTTCTGGTTGCCAGCAATTGGCAGGTATCGGAAACGGAGAACGCAGTCACCGCCGAATGGCAATCATCGGGGATGACATTCACGGTAGCGGTGGAACCGGCGCAAAATGCCGAGCAATTTTTGCAGGGGCAGCTCGATTTGTTGGCACAAACCGACCCCGCCGCCACCCATTCTGACATCATCGCCGATACCACCGGCGACATTTCGGGCTACAAAGCGGATTATTTGTATTCTTCGCCGGACGATATTAAAATGGCGGCATCCAGTTTCGCGGGGGAATCCGGCGGAAAATTGTATCACGTGAAAATCGCCGCGCCGCAGATTGTTTTTTCCACCGCACTCGATTGGTTCATCCCCATGCTGGAAAGTCTGAAAATAGTGAACAGCGAATAGCGGGTAGCACCACAATCAAGTGTGGTTGAGAAAATTTCGGTTTCGTTTTGCAAGAATGCCGCAAATTTCGGAGAATTTTACTGATGTCATTCCCGCGAAAGCACCCAAACAACGAGCACAGGCGGAAATCCATAGGTTTTTGCAGTGATACCGAATAGCGAATGACAAATAACAAAGGACAAATAACAAATGACCACACCAATCCCCGCCGAATTCTGGGCTGACCTCCGCCGCCATGTGTCGGGCGATGTGAAAAATGATTTGTACAGCCGCACGCTGTACAGCACCGATGCGTCCAACTATCAGGTGCAGCCGCTGGGCGTATTTTTCCCCCGCAACGCCGATGATATTCAAGCCGCCACCGAAATTGCTGCCAAATACCGCGTGCCGGTGCTGGCGCGCGGCGGCGGAACCAGTCTTGCCGGGCAGGCGGTCAACACGGCACTGGTGATGGATACCAGCCGCTATATGAACGATGTGCTGGAAGTGAACGCCGAGGAAAAATGGGCGCGGGTGCAACCCGGATTGGTACTTGACCATCTGAACAATTTTATCGCGCCGCTGGGACTGAAATACGGTCCCGACCCCGCCAGCAGCAACCGCGCCACACTGGGCGGAATTGTCGGCAACAACTCCACCGGCTCGCATTCGATTGTGTACGGTATGACCGCCGACCATATTTTGCGCACCGATGTGGTGCTCAGTGATGGCACGGCGACACAATTTGCGCCGCTGACCACCGCCGAATTTGAGCGCGCCCAAACCAGGAACGGGCTGGAAGGCAATATTTATGGCGGGCTGGCGAAATTACTGGCGGCAAATGAGCAGGTTATCGCCGATGGCACCCCATCGCATTGGCGGCGGTGCGGCGGCTATAATGTTGACCGGCTCATCAAAACTGACCCCATCAATCTGGCAAAATTGATGGTCGGCGCCGAAAGTACCCTCGGCGCGGTGACAGAAATCACCCTGGATTTGGTGGATAAACCGAAGTTCACCGGGCTGGCAGTGGTACATTTCAATACGGTGATGAGCGCGCTGGAAGCCGTGCCGCTGCTGCTGGAAACCAATCCTTCGGCGGTGGAACTGATTGATGAGTTGGCGCTGCGCATGAGCCGTGAAGTGCCGGAATATGCCCGTCAACTGACGTTTTTGGAAGGCGCGCCGAATGCCATTCTGGTCACTGAATATATCGGCGAATCTCCCGCAGAAGCTAAAAGCAAACTCGACCGGCTTGACCACTTTTTGGAAAAACATCGCATCGGTACGGTAAATGTCCGTGCCGAAACTGCCGAAATGCAGGCAAACGTCTGGGCGGTGCGCAAAAACAGCCTCGGGCTGCTGATGCGCGTCAAGGGCGATTACAAACCGCTGCCGTTCATTGAAGATTCGGCGGTACCGGTGGAACATCTGGCGGAATATGTCAGTCAGGTTCAGCAAATTTGTGCCGAATTGGATACCAAATTGGTCTACTATGCCCACGCCAGCGCGGGCTGCCTGCATATTCGCCCGCTGGTCAATCTGAAAACCGCCGATGGCATTGACAAAATGGAACAAATCAGCCGCGCGGCGGCGGAGTTGGTGGCGGGTTACGATGGCGCATGGAGCAGCGAGCATGGCGACGGACGCGCTCGCAGTTATATGAACGAGCATTTTTACGGCAAAGAATTGTACGGCGTGTACCGGCAGGTGAAAACGTTGTTCGACCCGCACAATCTGTTCAATCCCGGTAACATTGTGGATGCCGAACCGATGACCGAGCATCTGCGGTATGGTACGGATTATCAGACCATCGAAATTAAACCATATCTCAACTGGGCGGACGAAG
>CAYZQQ010000311.1:0-4702 GCA_964480075.1 uncultured Anaerolineaceae bacterium | reverse complement strand
CAATGGCAATCGCTTTTTCATAAAATGGAATGGCCTGACGGTAGCCTTCGGGTGTTTTTTGCAGAATATGGGCGTGGCCTTGCCGAGAATATCCCACCGAGGTGCTGAAAGGCGCGTTGAGTTCATTGCCGCGTGCTGTGCCTTGTTCAGCATAGCACCGCGCGTCGTCCTGTTCACCCATCAACGCCGACACCAGCGATAGTAGCAGCAGTGGCTCACGGTGTCCGCGTGGGCGGAGAACCGGCGTTTTTTCTTCGGCAGCGAGTTGGTTTTGCAGGCGCTCGCGCGCTTCGTGCAACCGCCCGGTGCGGAGCAGTACCCGTGCGGTTAGCTCGAATGTGCGCGGCGTTTCGGGTTGCAGCGCGTCGGCCTGGGCACGGAAACGTTTCGCGTCGGAGAGTTGCCCCAAATTGAGCATATTTTCCGCCAGCAAATTCAACAGGCGGGTGCGGCTGTCTTGGTCATCCTCCGTTTCGGTGAGCCGGAGCGCTTCTTCCAGTAGCTTTTCAGCCGGGGCGGGGTTAACCGTGTCGAGATATACCCGTGCCTGGCCGCGCAATGCCCGCCCCAACACCTGAATATCGTTGCACTGGCGGGAAAGGGTTTCGGCGCGGCGATACCATGTCAGTGCGGTTTCAAACTGGCTGTGCAAGCGAGCAATATCGCCGCGGTAAATGAGCAACGATGGATGTTCGGCCAGCACTGTGTCGGGGATAAGCGCCAGCCACTGCGTCAGTGTGTCAAACCGTGCTGCCCAAACCATATCCCGCCCGAAACGGCCCAAAATGGCAGCGGCTTCGTTAAACGCTTCCGCCCGTAATAGATGGTACACCGCCCCCTCGTCATCTCCTCGTTGTTGGTAGCATGCGGCGGCGCGGCGGTGCAGGGCTTGTGCGGTGACGGGTGCAAGTTGGTGTTTTAAAAAATTATGAAAAAGGGGATGATAGCGCAGTGTGCCGTTACCCAAATCTACTACAAATAAACCATCATCTGCCAGTTGTTTTAAAAGGATAGCGCTATCGCTGGCAGCGCGGAGACAATCGCATTGTTGGGCTGTCATCTGCTGCAACACCGCCGATGCCAGCAAAAATTCCTGAATTTCCGGCGATTGTTGTTGCAGCACATGCTGTGCCAGATACGCCAAAATGTCCTGATTCGGCGCAGAAAGTTGCGCTAACATTTCCGGCATCGCCAGCGCGGGATTGGCCTGCAACCGCTGGCGCACCATTTGCAGTGCAATTGCCCAGCCCTGCGTTTCTTTTGCCAGCGCAGCGATGTCATTTTCCGCCAATGAAAAATTATGCCAACGACTAAACAGTGCGGAAATTTCGACGGGAGTGAAGGCCAATTCTTGCTGCCCGATTACCAGTATCTGGTCGGTGAGTTTCCATTCGCTGTGTATCGGCAGTGTCAAGGGGGTGCGAGTGGACAAAATTGTGTGCAGCGCGTGAGGCGCGCGGCGTAACAAAAGGTCAAACAGTCCCAATAACTCCGGCGAGCGGGTGAGGTTGTGCGCGTCATCCAGCACCAAAAAAACGGCTTCGACGGGAATATCGGCTAAACTATTGGCGAAGATATCCACCATCGTTTCCCATGCCAAATGCCCGTCCCAATTTTCCAGCATGGCGGACGCGGTTGTCGGGAAGTCGGGAAATGTTTGCCGGAAACCAAAAAACAAGTGATTGAAAAATGTGAGCGGGTCGGTGTCTTCCAGCCCAAGGTGATACCACACCAGCGGTATATCGAGTTGGGCGAGTTCTGCCAGCGCGGTGCTTTTGCCGTATCCGGCGCCGGCCTGCAGCAGCGTAAGCCGGTATTCTTTGGCTTGAACAATGCGGTTTCGGATGCGTGGACGTTCCAACGTTCGTTTGGACGGGCGTGGAGGAATCAGTTTCGTTTTTACAATCAGATAGTCACGACGCATATGTTTTTCTAGGAAATAATTGGGTTACAGCGAGAATATTGTAACCCTCTGGCTAGGGTACGTCAAAAACCTATTGAAACCAAAAAACTCCCCGAAAGTGGAAGTTTTTTAGAGAAACATCGTTTTCTATTTGAAGCAATTAACGCTGACTTGCGGATAGTGTACCATCATTAGATACAGTGATTTTGAATATCGTTCCATTTGGAGATCGGAGCAACAGAGCATTTGATGCGCCATCTAAACCAGCCGTGACTGTTCCATCGAATCATTTGTCGCCCATGCCCGTCTTTCAAAACGATAAGGGCTGCCACCGCATCATAGTTGTAACCTCCGAGTTCTACAGTTCGCTTGTCAAGATCCGTGATAAAAATTCCCATTGTAGCACTCAAATTGTCGAGTGCTGCAATCTTCACTCAAAATCTGGCAAGACGGGGATATGTGCAAATAAATCAAGTGTAATAAATCACAAAAATCTAGTGACATTTGTCACTAGTCTAGATGAATATAGACTGTTATAATTGTGTCGAATATTCGGATATGCGTATATTGATGTTATCGAGTGCGGCAATGCCTATGAAACGACCAAATTCACGAGAACTAAGAGAGATGCATGCTACCTTATGCCAAGCATTGGCGGATCCAACACGGATTGCTCTTTTGTATGAGTTGAGCGACGGGCCAAAGCATGTCAACGAGTTAGTTAACTCACTGGAATTACCGCAAGGTACGGTTTCTCGGCATTTGAAAATGTTGCGTGAACGATCATTGGTTCAAACCGAACGCGACGGTTCCTTCATTTGTTACAGTTTGGCCGATGATCGGGTTCTGGGTGCGTTAGATATTATGTTTTCGATAAAAAACGATATTCTTGTTCGTCAAGGAAATTTGGCAAAAAAATCTTCACAACCCATTGAAAGTGAGTGATGCAATGAAACATCTAAAACCATTCTCTTTACTTGCGATTAGCTTGATGCTGATAATTATCGGTGTCGTAATGGCTATCCCCCAACCGGTCGAAGCCCAATGCGGGTCTTCGGCTTCATCTTGTAAAACGTGCCACGAAACTCAAGGTGAAGATCCTGTCAATACCGAAGGTGCATGGCATACCGAGCACGCTTTTGGCGATTTTTGCGAATTTTGTCACGCCGGAAATGTGCAAGCCAGCGATAAAGCCGGCGCGCACGAAGCATTGGCGGCACCGCTAGAAGATGTGGCGGCCAGTTGCCAGGGATGTCATCCCAGCGATTTGACGGAACGCGCTCAGAAATACGCCTTGGTTTTGGGTGTAGAACTCAGTGACAGTGCCGGTGGCGGTAGCAGCGACGGCGGCACCACCGCCGATGGCGGCAGCGGCGATTCTGGCGGCGGTGCAGTAGCGGCACCGGTTACAGGCGTTTCGGCTCCTGTTGGCGGCGAAGACATCGACTTCAATCTTCTCTATACAGACAGCATCACACCCGAACCCTTCATCAAAAACTGGGGTAATGTCATCCTGATTTTGATGATTGTTGCTGTGATAGCCATCTTCTTTGTAAGCGCATGGAGTTGGGAAGGTTGGGGAAAAATCGCCGAAAGTTGGATTAATAGCAATATTAGTCCGATTACCGAAGCTGTTGCGGAGGTCAATGCCGCTACCACTCAAGAAGATGCGAAAGCCGGGCCGGTTCCTTCTTCGCCCGAATTGACTGCACTTTTTGAACGTAAACCTGAATTGAAAAGCTTGTGGCCGAAGTTGACAGAAGGCAACGCCACGATGCTTAGAGATTTAAGCCAGATTTTAAGTGACGAAAAATACGGTGCGCGAATGCTTCACGCCGTCAGTCGTCTTGACTTTAAATTGGCTTCAGCCCTGAAGCAATTGGGTGAAACTGATAGAGAACTTTTATTAGCCCTAGTCAAAGAAATATAATTGAAGGAGAAGCTTTATGCGTAAAATTATTGATTGGTTGAAAGCACCCGAATGGTCGCCGTATGCCGGTGGCGCCGCGCTGGGATTGCTGGGCATCTTTGCCCTGTTGTTTACGGACCGCTTGTTTGGAGCATCCGGCGCGTTTGAGAATGTCGCCGGTTCAATTATGAAGGTCATCTCTCCTGCACTGGCTGGAAATATGTATTGGAAATTTATTATGCCTGCCGGTTTCAGCTTTGGCGTGATGATGTTGATTGGCATTTTCTTAGGTTCGATGTTATCGGCTTTGGCTTCCGGTACCTTCAAATGGCGTTCAGTTTCTGATGACCAATGGGTGAAAGTATTTGGCGCTAACCGATGGAAACGTTGGGGCGCGCTTTTTGGCGGCGCAATCTTGCTTGAATACGGTGCGGGTATCGCCGGTGGTTGCACCAGTGGCTTGGCAATTTCCGGAGGCGTACAACTTGCTCCGGCGGCTTTCTTGTTTATGGGTGGTATGTTTGCATCAGGCATTATCACTGCAATGGTTTTATACGGAAAGAGGTTCTAATTATGACAGCTTTACTTCCTGCTTTGGGTGTTGGTCTTGTGTTTGGTTGGCTTTTACAGAAATCGCAACTAACGCAATACTCAAAAATTGTAAATGTTTTTCGCTTCACTGATACCGCCGTACTGAAATTTATGCTCACCGCCATTGTGGTCGGCGCGGGTGGCATTTATCTGCTGAAAGATATGGGAGTAGTTGCTTTAACGGGCACTACACCAACTTATATTGTGGGTAATCTATTGGGGGGTCTTATTTTTGGCGTCGGCATGGCCGGCGCCGGATTCTGACCGGGCACTTGCGCCGCCGGTGGCGGTCAAGGCAA
>CAYZQQ010000310.1:0-4711 GCA_964480075.1 uncultured Anaerolineaceae bacterium | reverse complement strand
GGTGGATGGTGATGCCGCGTCCCCGGGTGATGTAGCCCACAATCGGGTCGCCGGGTACGGGGCGGCAACAGCGCGCGATGTTGGTCAACAGGTTGCTGACACCCAATACGGTGACGCCGTTGGTTGGTGCGGGGGTGGGCGCAGCGGTGGGAGCGAGCGGGATACTGTCGGGGCTGGTGTCTTTTTGACGCGCCAAATCCAGTGCGGTGCGAATGGCAAATTGCAATGAAATATCGCTGAAGCCGAGGGCTGCCAGAAAATCGTCGGTTTTGGAATAATGGCAGGCTTCGGCAATTTCTTCATATTTTACATCGTCGGTAATGTGGAGGCGTTTCAACTCCCGGTCTAAAATGCTGCGTCCCTGCGAAACGCTCTCATCGTAATTTTGCTTTTTGAACCAGTGCCGGATTTTCTTGCGGGCGCGGCTGGTTTTAACATATCCCAGATTTTCATTCAGCCAGTCGCGGCTGGGTCCGCCCCGTTTGGCGGTTAAAATTTCTACTTTATCGCCGTTTTTCAGTTGGTAGTCCAGACCCACCAACGAGCCGTTCACCTTTCCTCCGCGACATTTGTGCCCGATTTCGGTATGGACGCAATATGCCAAATCTATCGGGGTAGAGCCGTGCGGCAGTTCGTAAATATCGCCTTTGGGGGTGAAAACATACACTTTTTCTTCGATGACATCTGTTTTCACCGCATCTACAAATACGCGGGCGGAGCTTTCGCCTTCCATCTGTAATTTAATAGCTTGGCGCATAGCAGCGATTTTCTGGTCGAGCGCGATGTCGGGGCGTTTATTGCTGTCTTTATACCGCCAATGCGCGGCAATGCCGAGTTCGGCTTGCTGGTGCATCTCTTCAGTGCGAATCTGCACTTCAAATTGATAGCCCCGGTTGTCGATGACGGCGGTGTGCAGTGAGCGGTAGCCGTTTTCTTTTGGCGCCGCAATATAATCGTCAAATTCGCGCGGGATGGGTCGCCATTTGGTGTGAATGACGCCCAGCGCGGCATAACAATCGCGCACGGAACTGACAATCACTCGCAACGCGGTAATGTCGTAAATTTGGCTGATGTCCACTTCTTTGCGCTGCATCTTCTGGTAGATGCTGTACAGATGTTTGGTGCGCCAATATAGCTGGGCGTTAATGCCCGATTCCTCAAGGGCTGTTTGTAACGCGTCGGCGATATGATCGACATATTTTTCTACGGAAAGGCGTCGAACTTCACGTTGGCGGGCGATGTAATTGTATTCGGTGGGGTAAAGATGTTTAAACGCGTTATCTTCCAGTTCCGATTTGATGGAGTAAATGCCCAATCGGTTGGCAAGCGGGGCGAAAATATCCAGCGTTTCACGAGCGATACGTTTTCGTTTGTAATCCGGCAGTGACCCCAGGGTGCGAATATTGTGCAACCGGTCGGTGAGTTTGATGAGCACGACCCGCACATCCTCACCGATGGCGAGAAACATTTTGCGCAGGTTTTCCGTTTGCTGCAATTCGCGGCGGCTGGATGTCGGGGAGCCTTTTTGTTCTGAAGCTTGCTTCAATTTCGTCACACCGTCAACCAGTTTGGCAACGGTGGGTCCGAATTGCTGCTCGATTTCTTTCAGGGTAACAGCGGTATCTTCCGGTACATCATGCAGCAATGCAGCCGTGATGACTTCGCCATCCATCTTCAGGTCTGCCAGCATTTGCGCCACGGTGATGCAGTGGGTGACATAAGGTTCACCGGAAGCACGCTTTTGGGGAGCATGCGCTTTTGCCGCCAGCGCATATGCGGCTTTAATATCGGTAATATCCGAAGCGGATAAGTAGCTTTCTAATTCTTTGAACCAACCATCTAAATTAATGGGAACGTTTACGTCAACCTCAAGCATGGCGAACAATACTCCACCGAAGAATGTGCAATTGATATTGCAGAGTCATTTTATACTGTCCGGCGGCATAAAATAACAGGATTTTACGGGAATCCATGATACTTTATGCCGCGTTTGAGTATAGCACAAACGGACGTTGATGTAAATGCGAGTTTTTTGGGCGCGCGGCATACCTATTCTTTTGCACGGTACCCCCGTTTTGAGATGGTTTGCATGGCGCGCGCCACCGAACTGACCGGCAGTCCGATTTTGCGGCTTAACTCGGTCAGGTCTTTTAGCTCATACGAGACACTTTCGCCGTCAATGGCGCTTTCGTCTTTCCATGAACGGGTTTGTTCGGGTTCTGCCGCTGTGCGCAACGATTCGGTATCGACTATTCTATCGCCGCTGACAGATTTAAAAAGCGTACCGATTGATGTCTGTGATGACGCTGCCGGACGCTCAAACTGAGCAATATTTTCCAATATTGCCTCATCGATTTCAGTCACTGCAGACAGAGTGAACGGCTTCCACAGCGACCACGGTCCCTGCTGGTATAGCCGCGATGCGGCTTGGTCAGCGAGCGAGTCACCCACAATTAACCCCGGTTCTTCCGCGTCGCGATTGATTACACCGCGATATGCCGCAGCGAGCATGGGTGGAAACGTGAGTGATTCAACGCGCGAGCGGGAGAGGTTGCCGCGCCGTTCTTTGCCGACCACAAACAGGGCGGTGACATCGGGGTGATTGGGGATAAGTTTCTTCAAATTGCGCCGAACGATGTCAAACAATTTCCAATTTGTATTTGCCGCCAAAAGCATTGCCTGCGCCCCGATGATACCCAGCATCGGATTGACAAATTTCTGGTTCAACAGCAGGTCAAGCATCTCTGTCGTGAGGATTGAACGCCCCTGTCGCAAGCCATTCAGCGCCAATTCCACGGCGGCGTTAACGCGCGAGCCGTCATCATATTGAAACCCTGCCCAAATGGGGGTCATATAGATGGATGCATATTGCAGGGACGGCACGGGGCGGGTATCAAAATTGGGAATAAAGACGATGGTTGTCCATTCGGATTCTACCCACAGCGGTAAATCTGCCCCCATCGGCGCGGTTTGGGGGGAACGGGTGTCGGGCAGCCATTCTTCGTGGTTGCGCAGCACGTATCCACCGGGGGTCACATCAGCAGACAAACCGATGATGCCGCCGCCGGAATACATGCTGTCTGCTTGCAATGGATCTATAATGTCACAGGTGCCGTTGAGCAGTTCAAAAGGAAAAACATTTATCGCCTGCTGGTAATCTTGACCCACATTGCGGAAAATCAACACTAATCGCCCACCTGTGCCGTAATGCCGGTTGGGTTTCCGGCTCAATTTTTCGGTGGGATAGCCATGCGATTCGTGGGTATTTTCGGCGCTGGAAACCGGCGCGATTGCCCGGAACGGCAGGTCAAGGTCGGTTTTACTAAAAGATTCGCCCGGTTTCAGCTCAATATACTCCCGCTTTCGTGCCTCCCCGGCGCGAATTTCAATTTGATACAGTCCGGCGGGAACTTTTTTCTCTATCACACCAACACCAAATGCTACCGTTTGAAACCGATGGTTAATCAATCGCAATTCCAACGGCGTGCGGCTTGAACGCAAAGTTACGCTGGCACGTTTTCTATAGCTCGACATCGCGTTCTGCTCCCATCACTTCAAAAAAGCCACCATCTTTGAACGAATTGTTCCCGGCGGTGGGGATAACCCGATAAATACCGTTGCCCAGTTTTACATCCCATGTGCCGTTGACGGCAGCGTGGGTTTCAATTTTCTTCAATTGCCCGTTAAGTAGCGTTACGTTTTCCACAAAGCCAGCCGGAAAGATAAAGTGAACGGGGTGCCGCATAGCATCTATTTCTTGCAAGGGTACATTTTTCCGAAAAACGATGGTGGGGGTGGCGGGTTCGGCGATGAAAAACGGCACTTGCGGTTTGGGGCGATGGTCGGTTAATTTTCGCACCCGTTCAGTGACATAATTTGCCAGCGTTTGCGAATTTATTTCGCGGGTGTGCTCATCACTTGCCTGCCCGTTTAACCCTTCCAGCAAGGCTTTGGTAAAATAACCGCGCAAATCGTCGGGGGGAACTTCCTCATCTTCTATCTCTTCTTCAAACGCCAGCTCGCCAAAATAAGTTGCCAGCCCTCGCACCGTAAACAATCTGCCGTTATGGTTGTTGATTTCTGTCCATGTGGGACCCAATAACGGGGCGTTGGTGATGCGTTCGCGGCAAAAATCAGCAAAAAATACCAACTCGTGAAAAAACTGTGCTTTTTGGAAAAACGAGAGATATTTGGCATACGAAAAATTTTTGCCGTAATGTTTGGGTCCCGCATTTGCCATCAGCAGTGCCGCTTCTTGCGGGTTGGGAGCAATGCCGTGCCCCGAACTGAATACATACAGTCGAGTGTTTACCCAATCGGCGGGGTCATCATCAATATGGGTGGCACAGGCATCCCACAGCTCAAACAGCGCGTCTTCTATCTGTTCGCGCATGGGTTTTGCCTCTTTTCGCGGCGTGCCGGCGGGCGTGGCGGTATCATCGGTGGTGATGAGCTGAATATTATCTTTTGGTACCGCCCCCAAATTGGGATTTACCAGCCAATCATAAAAACTTTCGGCGTCTTTACGGGCAGAGTGTAAATCGGAAATACCGGGATAGCGGTTGATGCCGACGACCAGCGCGTAATGTTGTTCGTTCATTTACAGCCATCCCTGCGCTACAATATGCTGTACGCTTGACAGCGTCTGCGGTTCTTCGGCATACCCGCTGTGTTTATCCGCCGCCGATGCCAGCCCGTCGCCGCGATTTTC
>CAYZQQ010000309.1:0-4720 GCA_964480075.1 uncultured Anaerolineaceae bacterium | reverse complement strand
CGGTAACGTGCATAAATTCTTTTTGCACTTCCGGTGGCAAGCCCGCCGCACCGCTGAGACACACTTCAATTGAGCTGAGGTCGTATTTGCCCGCTTTCACATCGGGGTGGTTGTTGATGGCATTGTACAGCGTCGGCACGCCGGGGAAAAATGTCACTTTGTGGCGCGTCAGATTTTTCAACACATCATCCAAATCCCGTGGATTGGGGATGAGTACCTGCGCCAATCCCAAGTAGATTGACCAATTTTGGCATGCGGTCATCCCGTAACTGTGAGTCAGCGGCAGCGCGCTCATAGTTACGCCGTCGCCCGGTTTAATGCCGGGTATCCAGTTGGCGGTTTGCACCACATTGGCGATGATATTGCGATGGGTGAGTTGCGCCCCTTTGGGCACGCCGGTGGTACCGCCGGTGTACATCAGCACGGCGGTATCTTCCGGTTGAATATCAACCGGGGCGGGGGCGCCGCTTCCTTCGCGCAGAAATTCCTCAAACCATACCGTATCCGCATCGCCGGAAATATTGACCCGGTGGCGTTCGCCATTCATATCGGGCTTATTCTCTTTCAGCAGGGTGAACAAAAGCTTCAACATGGGCGGAAAGTAATCTTTGATGCTGGTAACGATGACTTTTTTCAACTTTAAGTCGCCACGAACTTTTTGCACTCGACCATACATCAAACTCAGCGACACAATGAATTCCGCGCCGGAATCTCGAACTTGGTGTGAAATCTCGCGGGGAACATACAGCGGGTTGCTGGGAACCACAATGCCTCCCGCCCGCAATGTGCCATAATAACCGATGGTATATTGCGGGCAATTGGGCATATATAGCGATACCCGGTCGCCTTTTTGCAGCCCATTTGCCTGTAATGCCGACGCAAATTTGTTCACCAAATCGTTCAGCTCGGCATAGGTAATTTTATGATTGTAAAATATAAGCGCGGTCTGGTTTGAGTACTTTTCAGCAGACTGTGCCAATGCCTGCTCAATGGTCATGTTTGGAATTTCTACCACCGTGGGGACACCGGGGTCATACGCTTTTTGCCAGATTCGTTCCATTTTTGCACCTCCTGCTGTTAAAAAGGGGAAATTCTTGCCCCATATTCGATAGTTATTTTGCGGTGGTCGGTTGTTTTTCTTCTTCCAAAAGCTGGCGGCGCAAAATTTTGCCGACCATTGTTTTTGGTAAATCATCGCGGAAGTCCACATATTTGGGAACCATGTATGCCCGCATTTCTTTTTTGCACCATGCGCGCAAGTCTTCTTCGGTGAGTGATTGCCCTTCTTTCAGTACCACAAACGCCTTCACCACCTCGCCGCGCGTTTCGTGCGGCACACCGACCACTGCCGCTTCCAGCACAGCGGGATGGGTATACAGCACATTTTCCACTTCGTTGGGATAGATATTGTATCCGCCGGCGATAATCATATCCTTTTTGCGGTCTTTGATGGCAACATATCCATCCGCATCCATTGCGGCGATGTCACCGGTGTAAAGCCACACGTCGCCATGTTCATCAGAACGCAACACGTTGGCGGTTTCGGTAGCCATGTTCCAGTAGCCCTTCATTACCTGCGGACCTTTGATGCACAGTTCGCCAATTTCGCCGATGGAGAGCACCTTCTGCCCGGTTTCTGTATCGACAATTTTCACGGCGGTATTGGGCACGGGCACACCGATGGTGCCAATTTTGCCCATACTGTCAAGTGGGTTCACTGTGCACACCGGCGAAGCTTCGCTCAACCCGTAGCCTTCGATGAGTTTACCGCCGGTGATAGCCATAAATTCCTTTTGCACCTCCTGTGGCAGCCCCGCTGCGCCACTGATGCACGCTTTGATGGATGACAAATCGAATTTACCCGCTTTCACATCGGGGTGGTTGTTGATGGCGGTATACAGCGTGGGCACACCGGGGAAAAGTTCGACACGGTGATTTTGCAGATTTTTCAGCACATCCAGCAAATCGCGGGCGTTGGGAATGAGCACTTGCGCAAATCCACGATAGATAGAATGATTTTGTGAGACGGTCATCGAATAGCTGTGGGTCAACGGCAGGGCGGTCATCATTACCCCGGCGCCATCTTCCATACCGGGGATCCACGATGCCACCTGCAGGGCATTCGCCACCAAATTACGATGGGTGAGCTGCGCTCCTTTTGGCACGCCGGTGGTACCGCCGGTGTACATCAGCACGGCGGTATCGTTTGATTGCACGTCCACAGCCGCAGGAGCGCCATTCCCTTCACGCAAAAAATCTTGAAACCACACGGTATTCGGCGCGCCGGAGATGTCAGCGCGGTGACGTTCACCGTTCATATCAAGTTTATTTTCGCGGAACAGGGTGAACAGCAGTTTGGTCATTCCGGGAAAATATTCTTTGATATTGGTGACAATCACTTTTTTCAAATTTAATCCGGCGCGAACCTTTTGCAACCGTCCATACATCAAACTGAGTACCACAATATAGGTTGCGCCGCTGTCTTTTACTTGATGTTCCAACTCGCGGGGAACATACAGCGGGTTGCTGGGGACAACAATGCCGCCCGCTCGCAGTGCGCCATAATAGGCGATGGTAAATTGCGGACAGTTGGGCATATACAATGCAATCCGGTCGCCTTTTTTAAAGCCGCTTGCTTGCAGCGATGCCGCAAATTGGTCAACTAACCTATTCAATTGGGCATAACTGATTTTGTTGTTAAAAAAAATTAGGGCAGGTTTTTCGGGGAATTGCCGGACAGAGTTGACCAAAAATTGGTCAACGGACATATCAGGAATATCGATGTGGGTGGGGACATTTGCATCATATTCCTTGAACCATAGTTTCTCCATTGAATATCTCCTCCGTCTGGTATTAACTTGTTTTTAGGCACTAGAAAGTATAAACGTATCAGAGAGAGTTGTCAACTGCTATTTCCTTTTGACCATCGTTGCTGCCACACGGGGGGGATGCGGGTGGGGTTGCCCTCGCGATTGATGCAAATATGCCGGGTCTCACCGGTGGCGAACATTTTGCCGGTTTGGGCGTCGAAAACTTTATACTCAAATGTCATTTTCCGGCTTTTCAGGTCGGAAAGTTTACATTCAACGGTGACGAGCCGGTCATATTTTACCGGGGAGATGAACCGCGCGTCCAATTCTGATACCGCCAGCGACACGCCATCTGCCTCAAAATCTACATAGCTGGTACCCAAGGCGCGCAGTAATGCGCTGCGGGCTTCCTCAAACCAGATGATGTACGTGCTGTGGTGAACGATGCCCATCGCGTCTGTTTCGGCATACCGCACGTGGAAGGATGTATGCACAATGTTGGGGGCAACCAGTTTCTCCATATTTCAATCCTCAAACGCTTGATAATCTAACAAATAATGCAAAGACTGACATGCATCCAGCACGTTTTTCACACTAATATCAACCCATTGATTCGGCTTGGCATCAACCAAAATGGTGGTCATACCCATCAATTTCGGTTGTTTCAAGTTTCGCGATTGGTCATCGATATACACGCAGGTTTCGGGGGTGGTGTGCAGGCGATGCACCACGGTGGTGTATGGATGCAATGCCGGTTTGCTCACGTAATTTACCGAGCGAATATCGAAAATGTCTTTAAAATATTCTGCTATCCCCAACGCGCGCAGTACGTTTTCGGCGTGTTTGCGGTACGAGTTGGTAAAAATGTATTCTTCCATCGGGAGTGTTTCCAAACATGCCGCCAGTTTGGGATTCGGCTGAATATAATCCGCTACCGGAATATCGTGTACAAATTCAAGGTAGTCATCAATATCGACGGATTCTTCCTGCAACAGCCCCCGCAACACAGTGCCATAGGTGTAATTAAAATATGCGCGCCGTTCGGTGGCATCTTCATATGTTAACCCCAATGTCTCAATTAGGTATGTTTTGATGCGCTCGCCAATCAAGGGCATGATAGGCGTGTTTCGGGGATATAATGTATCGTCCAAATCGAATAATGCGTATCGTAAGGTCATATAAATGCACGTTCCAATAAAAAATATGTTGCATCGGCGATTATGATTGTTCTTGAATGATGCTTGCCACAATTGAGCTGTCAATATTTGAACCGGTGAGAATGCACACCACCGTTTTTCCGGCGAACCGGGTCGGGTCTGCCAGCAGCGGGGCAACGGCTATCGCACCGGAGGCTTCTACCAGCAGTTGCTCGCGGTGGAGCAGGGTGAAAATTGCCCGCCGAATCTCTGTTTCTGAATACACCGACACCGATTCAATCAGCGTGCGCGCCAAATAAAACGGGATGCTGCCAAAACCACCCGCCAATCCATCTGCCAGCGTGGGGCGATGGTCATACGGGTCAATGGGGAAGCCCTGCTCCAGCGATAATTTTGCGGCGGGCGATGCCGCCGGTTGCACCGCAATAATATCTGTGCCGGGGTTGATCGCTTTCGCCGCCAGCGCCACCCCGCTGATGAGTCCGCCGCCGCCGGTGGGAACCAGCAGCACATCGGTTGCAGGCAAGCCCATCATAATTTCCAGCCCGCATGTGCCCTGCCCCAATATTACATCCACATCATTATAGGCAGAAATATATAGCGCGTCTGTTTCGGCGGCGAATGTTTCGGCGGTTTGATGAGCATCTTTGTATGTTTTGCCCGCCTCTTTTACGGTGATGGCATATTGCGCCAACTTTTGCCGCTTTGATTCGGGAGCGTTTTGGGGAATGAATACCGTCACCGGCGATAATT
>CAYZQQ010000308.1:0-4727 GCA_964480075.1 uncultured Anaerolineaceae bacterium | reverse complement strand
GGAATGTGGGTGACGCCGGGCATAGTGGGGAAGTTGCCCTGCTGCTGGATGGGTTTGCTGCCGGTAAAGGCGAGCGACCCCATGGTTCGCCCATGAAAGCCGCCGTAAAAGCCGATGAAGCGCGGGCGCCCCGTAACGTAACGCGCCATTTTTAGCGCCCCTTCCACCGATTCGGTGCCGGAATTGGTGAGCAGTACCATCGCATCTTCTTTAAACGGCGCGATGTCGTTTAATTGTTCTGCCAGCAACACCATTTTTTCATGGTAATAATCTGACGAAATGTGAATGAAACTGTCGGTGGCATTCTTGATGGCTTCTACCACTTGGGGGTGGTTGTGACCGGTGCTGGCAACGGCGATGCCAGCCACAAAATCAAGAAAACGGTTGCCGTCAACATCCCAAACTTCTGCGCCGCGCCCTTTTTGCATCACAAACGGGTACGGGCGACCAAACGTGTGAGTAATAACGTTATGATCGCGCTCAACGATTGCGCGGGCTTTGGGTCCGGGCAATTCGGTTTTAATGTGAAGGTTTTTCACCGTGGAAGTAACCATTCGATTTTCTCCTGTATTGTTGCAGATTTCTGCGTTTAAGGTGACTGTGGAGTTTTTAAAACTAGGCATTGCTCGTGAGGAGCGGGAAATCAAGCATGTTGTGAAAACTGAAGGTTACGTCCAGCCGCCCAACGCGCAAACCGGAAACCGCCAGCACGCGCCGTCCGGAAGGAGTGATAAATTGGGGATAATTGTGTAAATCAGGTGAGTCATGCAACACTACCCTTTTGTAGGATGTATTGAGATTGTATTGGATTTTCAGAGGCGAGTCAAAATTACGGACACAAGAAAGCCGGGGGCGAAGGATACCCCCGGCGAAAAATCATCGTGCGATTAATTTCCTGACATCACCGTAACATTCACGGTTCCGTCGCCGCTGGAGCCATCAATGATGACTTGAATGGAATTTCCATTGTTTGTAAACGCCAGCATGCCGCCTGAAACATCAATGAAATTGCCGCTTTCGTCGTTGTTCCATCCCAGCGCGGCAAATTTATTTTTGTAAAAGTCTATCATCTCTTGCACACTACTGGATGTGGTGAAACTGGTCATTCCTGCCATAGACATTTCAACTTTTGCATCATCCGGCATCGGGATGTCAATATTTGGTGCCGCACTGCCGCCATTATTTCCGTTGCCGCCGGTATCACCGCCACCGGGAATGCTACCGGCAGTTTTGGCTTCGTCCGGCACCGTGATGGTGAATTTTTCGTTTACCGATTTCAGTTCATAGTTGATGGTCATCTTGCCGGTGCTGAAAAAATTGGCATCTTCACTGCCCGTGGTTGATTGACCGTCTATTTCCATAACGAGTTTTACGGGGTATCCGCCATCTTTGGCAATCCAAACTTCGCCTTTTGCCGAGTTGACAGTCATGCTTGGGTCGGGCGGAATATCTTTCTCGGTAAAGGTGTAATGCCAGGTTGAAATGCCATTGACGTTTTTGGGGAGCAAATCTCGATGGGCATTTTGCGGCAAGTCTACAAAATCATCGGCGGTAAATGTCACACTGCCAAAATCCATCCCACTTCCGGCAGCAAAACTTGTCCACTCGCCGCTTTCGGGGTCTTGTATATAGGTTGTGCCATCCACGGAAAACACTTCAAAAGCACCCGCGCCTCCGCCTCCCATATCGGCAGCGGCATCGCCATTGAATTCCATACGTATGTGTGCAGCCGGCGGTTCTTTGATGGTTTCTTGATGTATTGTGATGCCACCGCTGGTGGGTGTGCCATCGCCTTTGATGCCATCATAACTGACAGTCAGTTCGCTTTGATATGAATCCAGTTTTTCCAACGCATTGTTAATGCTGGTAACTTCTATCGGCGCCACTTCCGTTTGCCCATTGGCAGGAGCGGAATTTTCATTTGCTGCCGGAGTGTCGGCTGCCGCCGGTTGTTCGGCTGCCGGGGTGGCGGTGGGATGCTCGGCAATTTGGGTGGCGGCTTTCTGCGCTTCGGCGACAACGGTCCCCGCTTCGGGCATTGCGGTGGCGACGGTGGTGGAAATTTTTTCCACAACTTGGGTTGCCGCCGAGTCAACGGCTTTGTTGATTTTGTCGGTGGCTGCGCCGCCCAATCCGCAAGCCAGTGCGAACAATGACAGTGCGGCTAACAAAAACATAACTCGTGCCATAGATTTCATAACTTCCTCCCGTGTGCTATATGCTATCAATCTATTATCCACCATAACAAATGGTTTGTCAAGAAGTCAATTTAATTTCAGGTGAAGAATTGGAGTTGCTTGCGGAAGTTGAAATAGCATCCTCGAAACCCCCGCGGGCAGCGCGACGGTCGTTTGCGTGCCGTCCGCCGAAAGGGTGCGCAACAGCGGAACGCTGCCGGCGATGACGGTGAGATTCTCCAACGAAAATGGCGCAACCGTGCCAATGGTCAACCGGGCGGGCGGCACATCTCCGGGGATGATGCGCAGGGTTGCCCCCGGTTCGGCGATGTGCGCCGGTTGCCCGCCGATAGCGGTCAATTTACCCCAACCATCGCCCAGTTGCAGGTACGATTGCCGCACCGACAGCGGCGGGGTTTGATACACCGTCAGCCGGTCATCCCGAAAAACGGGCGACCGGTTCGGCAGTGCCGCCGAAACCCAGCGTTCCGTGCCGTCGCGCTCGCTTCCGGGTGGCATCTGAAAATAATCGAGTACGATATATTTCACGCCAAAATCGTGCAGCACGGTTGGGGCGATGGCTGCCAAATCTGCCTGAATGATGTCCGGTTGCAGGGTGCGCCATTCTTGCAGCACCGGCGTGCGCCAGCTTAAATCGTTGGGATTTTCGCGGGAAATATAGGCGGTGAGCAATTTTTTGTGATGCACGGTTTGATACAGCAGCGGTGTGGGCCTGTCCCAGTTCATCGGCAGCGCGGCGAGGGTGTATGTATCCGGCTCAATGGCAATTTGGCGGAAAAAAGCGGGCGTGTCCACTGCGCTCATGGGGTAGGGAATGGCGGCAAATTCAAACGCGATGAGTGCGCCCAAAACCATCTGCCACCGAAAATTGAATCGCACCAGCGCCAGCGCACTCAGCACGCCGACCCCCATCATCACCATCAGCGCATACCGGCTCAGCGAGCGGCTGATGCCGATGAACGGCACGGTTTTGTACAGTGCCAAATAGGGCATAGGGATGGGTGTGCCGCCGATGGCGATGGTTTTTCCGCCGATGTGCAGGTAGGGTCCCAACGCCAGCACAAAAAATACGGCGGTGAACCACAGCCAAAATTGCGCCAACTTTCGGCGGCGATAGCGCACCGCGGCGAAAAAAGTGAGCAGCAGTGGCACGATGCCCACAAAAATCAACTGCTCGGAGGTGCTGGCGGAAAATTGGCGGTAAAAGGGCGCAATCGTTTTTCCCCACAGGGGATGCAGTTCGCTGGGGGTGATAAATGCCATCACATCGGCAGAGAGTGCCACATTTTCCGCGAAACTGGGGCGCATATAATCGGCGGTGGCGGCTTCGCGTGCCATTGGCATAATCAGCGGAGAGAATAGCACGCCCACCGAAATGCCCATCGCCGCCAGCGCCACCACCGGCTTCCACAGCACCGCGCGGCGCAAATCGGGATAATCGAAATAGAGCCGCCATACCATCCAAACCAGAATCAGCGCCGTGAACAGCACCATATACAGCGTTTGATACCAGTCAATGGCGGTGACAAACGCCAAAAACAGCCCGCTCAGTGCCAAATCGCGTTTCGGGATGGCGGCGGTCGGGTTGGATGCCAGTTGCAATCGCCAGTTGTTCAGCGTGCGCAGTACCCACAGCACGTAAAACGCATCCCATGTCAGGCTGAAAACCTGCATGTGTCCCAACAGATGTGCCATGTGGAACGGCGAAAAAGTGAAAATCGCCCCGCCGACGAATGCGGCGACAGCAGCACGGCTGCCGGTGTATCCAAAGTGCGCCAGCGTGTATCGCGCCAGCAGGTAAATGCCGAACCCCGCCAGCGTGAAATGAAAAAAAACGACCGCATTGTATGCTGCCGTCAATCCAAAATTCAATTGAATGGGGAGTGTCCACAGCCCGTTAAAAAAGTTAAACGTTTGAAAAATGAGATTGACGCCATCGGGCGGGTAAAGTATATCGGTGAAAAAAAAGGGGGTGTGCCGGTTGAGGATGGCTTCTTTTATCCACCACTGATTCCAGTAGTTTTGCCAGCCGTCAAAACCATCGCCGGGGATAGCGGCAGTAAACCGGGTGATGGTGGGGTAGGTCATCACTGCGGTCAGCAGAGTATATAGCGTTATAATCAGGGTGGAACGTTTTTTTGCGGACATTCAAATGTGGGTTGATGTGTGATGCATGAAAACGTGATGCGTGACTCAATGTTCACGCATCACGTTTCACGTTTTCATGGGTTATTTTTCAACCTTCACACCGCGCCAAAACGCGACATGGTCTTTGATATTTGCTGCTGCTGCCGACTTCGGTTTTGGATAATACCAGGCGGCATCTTTGTTTTCTTTGCCGTCGACCACCAAAGTATAGTAGCTGGCTTCGCCCTTCCACGGGCAGGTCGAATGAGTCTTGCTCTCCTGAAAATACTCGCGGTTGACCGCTTGTGGCGGGAAATATACATTGCCCTCCACAAGCTCATACGAATCACTTTCCGCCAGAATTGTACCGTTCCAAGTTGCTTTTGCCATTTTAGAACTCCT
>CAYZQQ010000307.1:0-4750 GCA_964480075.1 uncultured Anaerolineaceae bacterium | reverse complement strand
GGTGGTGACCAAAGACGTGCCCGACCACGGGCTGGTGGTGGGCAATCCGGCGCGGCTGGCGGGCTATGCCTGCAAATGCACCGCTAAGTTGGAAAAAACCGATACGGGGGAGTATGTGTGTCCCCGCTGCGGCGAAAACTATCAATTTTAGCTGAAACGTGACGCGTAAAACGTAAAAATTTGTCACACATCACGCATCACGGAGCAATCATGATACCCATTTCAAAACCGTTCATCGGTGAAGAGGAAAAAGCTGGGGTGCTGGCGGTGCTGGAAAGCGGTATGCTGGCACAAGGGAAAAAAGTTGCCGCGCTGGAAGCAGCGTTTGCCGCGGTGTGCGGCACACGCCACGCCGTAGCGACCAGTTCCGGCACGACGGCGCTGCATTTAGCGCTGCTGGCGCACGGTATCGGCGCGGGCGATGAAGTCATCACCACCCCGTTCACCTTCATTGCCACTGCCAGCAGCATTTTGTTCACCGGCGCAAAACCGGTATTTGTGGATGTTGATGCCGACACCTTCAACCTGAATCCGGCGCTCATCGAGCAGTCCATCACCCCGCGCACCAAAGCGATTATGCCGGTGCATCTGTACGGGCAAATCTGCGATATGGACGCCATCCAAAAAATTGCCGAAAAACACGGCCTGGTCATCATCGAAGATGCAGCGCAGGCGGTCGGCGCAACGCGGCGCGGCAAAAAAGCGGGCAGTTTCGGCACGGGCTGTTTTAGCCTGTATGCCACCAAAAATATTATGTCCGCCGAAGGGGGCATGGTCACCACCGACGACGACAGCATCGCCGACACGCTGCGCATGCTGCGCAATCACGGCATGAAACGCCGTTATTATCACGATATGCTCGGCTTCAATTTCCGCATGACCGATTTGCATGCCGCCATCGGACTGGCGCAGGTGGCGCGGTTGGACGATTTTACCGCCAAACGCCGCGCCAACGCCGCCTACTTTTCCGCACACATCGAAAGCGTCATCACCCCCACGGTGCTGCCGGGCAACGCGCACGTCTGGCACCAGTACACCATCCGCACAAAAAACCGTGATGCCGCCGCCAAACAATTGAATGACGCGGGAATCGGCACGGGCATTTTCTACCCCGTCCCCGCGCACAAACAGGAATACATTCGCCAAATTGTGGGGGATGTGCGTCTGCCGGTGGCGGAACAACTGGCGGATGAGGTCATCTCACTGCCGGTTCATCCGCAATTAACACAGGCTGATTTGGAAACCATCGTGGCGGAGGTCAACCGGTTATGATGAATATTGCCGTCATCGGCGTGGGAAGTATGGGCAGAAACCACGCCCGCATTTATGCCGATTTACCGAATGCGCAGTTGGTCGGGGTAGCCGACGCGAATCCCGCCACCGCCAAAACCATCGCCGAGCGGACCCGCACCGCGCCGTACACCGATTTTCGCGCGCTGCTGGATACCGAAAAACCGGACGCGGTGAGCATTGTCACCCCCACGATGGAACATCTGACCGTAGCGAAAGAAGTCATCGGGCGCGGCATTCACCTGCTCATCGAAAAACCGATTGCCTTCCGGCTGGATGAAGCTCGCGAAATTATTTCGCTGGCGCAGGGTGCGGGGGTCAAATTGATGATTGGGCATATTGAGCGTTTCAATCCCGCCATTCAAGCGCTAAAATCACGGTTGGCTGCCGGAGAGTTGGGGCGGGTCTTTCAAATTGACGCGCGGCGGCAGGGGCCCTTTCCCGCGCGGGTGAAAGATGTCGGCGTGGTGATTGATTTGGCGGTGCATGATTTGGACATGATGCGCTATCTCACCGGCGCAAATGTGACGCGCGTCTATGCCGAAACGGAACGCCGCATTCACAGCACCTATGAAGATTTGCTGGAAGGACTGGTGCGCTTTGACGACGGCACGGTCGGCACGCTCGCCATCAACTGGCTCACACCGACAAAAATCCGTGAACTGGTGGTTACCGGAGAAAAAGGGATGTTCCGCGCCGATTATCTGACGCAGGATTTGTATTTCTATGAAAATGCCACCGCCACCGCCGACGGGTGGGACGCGTTGCGCATTCTGCGCGGCGTGAGCGAAGGGCGCATGGTGCGCTATGTGGTGCAGAAACAGGAACCCCTCCGCGCCGAGTTGGAAGCCTTCATCGCGGCGATTGAAAATCGCGCGCCTGCGCCCGTCAGCGGCGAAGACGGCTTGCAAGCGCTAATATTGGCGCAAGCGCTGGTCAAAGCGGGACAGACACACACCGTGGTGCAAATGGATGGATGAACACTATGATTTCTGATGAACTGATTGCGAGAGCCGTTGCCCGACTGGTTGAAGCGGCTCACCCTCAAAAGATTATCCTGTTTGGGTCTTACGCACGCGGGGATGCCGGGAAATATTCGGATTTAGATTTTTTGGTCGTGCAGCAAACCGTCAAAAACCGTCGTAAAACAATGGTTGAATTGCAAGATGCCGTCCGTTCACTCACTGTCCCCGCCGATATTCTGGTCGCCAGCCAAGCCCAATTCGATGAATGGGCAGACGTGCCCGGCACAGTTTTTTATGAAGCAGAAAACGAAGGATTTGTCGCTTATGACCGCGCGTAAATTCGCCCGGAAATTGCTCTTCAAGGCTGATCAAGATTTGCTGGTGTTGAAAAAGTTACAAACTGACCCGGACATCACCACTGAAATTTTGGGCTTTCACGCCCAACAAGCCGCCGAGAAAATGTTGAAAGCAGTACTGGCAGCGCAACAAATCAGGTTTCCATTCACTCACCGGCTCACCGAATTGATTGATGCCATCAAAAACACAGGGCTTCTCTTCCCGCAGAAATTCGAAGCGTTGCGCTATTTAACGCCATTTGCCGTTGAATTTCGCTATGATTTTCTGGGGGATGACGATGAAGATTTTGACGTCTCTGCCACAATCACCCTACTTGAAGCTTTTCGTGAATGGGTTGTCCCACTCACCGAGACAAAATAATGACCCATAACAACTTACACACACGCATTCAGCAAAAAACCGCCAAAGTTGCGGTCATCGGATTGGGATATGTCGGGCTGCCCGTGGCGTGCATTTTCGCCCAAGCCGGGTTTGATGTGCTGGGCGTGGATATCAACCCCGAACGCATCGACAAAATAAACGCCGGGCAATCGCCCATTGAAGGCGATGAACCGGGGCTGGCAGAATTGCTGGCGAAAGTCGTTTCCGGCGGGCGTCTCCGCGCCACCGCCGATTACGCCGCATTGGCAAACATTAACATCGTTTTGGTGGCGGTGGAAACGCCGGTGGACGAAAACAACGTGCCGCGCTACGCCGCGCTCAAAGCGGCGATGACCGATTTGGGCAAAGTTATCACCCCCGGCGCGCTGGTGGTGGTCGAATCGACCATCGCCCCCGGCACGATGCAATCGGTGGTGCGCCCTATTCTGGAAGCGCAATCGGGCTTAAAAGCCAACACCGACTTTTACATCGGCGCGTGTCCGGAACGGGTGATGCCCGGCAAATTGCTGGCAAATCTGCGGCGGATGAGTCGGGTGTGCGGCGGCGGCACACCCGAAACCGCGGCGGTAATGGTCGAATTTTATCGCAACATTGTGGAAGCCGATTTAGACGCGGCGGACATCATCACCGCCGAATTGGTCAAAACCACCGAAAACGCCTATCGGGATGTACAGATTGCTTTCGCCAACGAAGTGGCAAAAATCTGCGAAGCCAACGGCGCGGATGTGTGGAAAGTGCGCGAATTGGTCAACAAAAGTCCCAGCCGAAACATGCACCTGCCCGGCGCGGGCGTCGGCGGGCATTGCATTCCCAAAGACCCGTGGCTGCTGGCATATTCCGCCAACGGGCGCGTACCGTTGCACCTGATTCCCGCCGCGCGAGCGGTGAACGAAAGTATGCCCGGTCACGTGGCGGAGATGACCCTGCGCGCCTTGAAAGCGGCGGGCGTGAAGCCGGAAAACGCGAAAATCGCCGTGCTGGGTTATGCCTATCTGGAAAACAGCGACGACACCCGCCACAGTCCCACCGCCGCGCTGGTCGATTATCTGCAAAATACGGTGGCGGAAATCCGCATTCACGACCCGTGGGTGGAACCCTATCGCGCCGATGTGTGGGAAACCGTCGCCGGTTGCGATGCCGTGGTGCTGATGGTCAAACACGATGCCTACCGCGATTTGGATTTTGCTCGGTTGAAAACACTGCTGCGCACCCCAATTTTTGTGGATGGACGCGGCTTCCTCCCGGCGCAGGCTGCCGCATCAGCACAAATTAAATTTTACAGCGTGGGAGTGGGTGTATGAAAATCGTCACCATCGTCGGGGCGCGTCCGCAATTCATTAAAGCGGCAGCCGTCAGCCGTAAATTACGGGAACACCATACCGAGATTTTAGTACACACCGGACAACATTATGACGGCAATATGTCTGCCATTTTTTTCGATGAGCTGGGCATCCCCGCGCCGGAATATAATTTGGGCATCGGGTCGGGGTTGCACGGAGCGCAAACCGGGGCGATGCTGGCAGAAATTGAAAAAGTGTTGCTGGCGGAAAAACCGGAACGGCTGCTGGTGTACGGCGACACCAACTCGACCATAGCGGGCGCGTTGGCGGCGACGAAACTGCATATCCCCGTGACACACGTTGAAGCGGGATTGCGTTCATTCAACCGTCGGATGCCGGAGGAAATCAACCGCGTGCTGACCGACCATATCTCGGATTTACTGCTGTGTCCCAGCCAAACCGCGGTGGACAATCTAG
>CAYZQQ010000306.1:0-4778 GCA_964480075.1 uncultured Anaerolineaceae bacterium | reverse complement strand
CTATATTTCCGGCGGCAATGCATGGTTGATGAAAGAAAATACCGCCTCCCGCCGATTGTTGACCACTTGGGGCGATTTGGATGAACACGTGTTTTCGCTGTCCCCCGACGGCAGTCAATTGCTGTTTACCCGCGCCACTACCGGTAGCATTGACACGCCGCTAAACGAGCTATGGCTTGTCAACACCCGCATCGTCGGCGAAAAACCTATTTCGCTCCCCGTGCAGGGGGTACTGTATGCCGAATGGTCGCCCATACTCACCGATACTCGCATCGCATATAGCACCGCGCAACGCTCTCCAAGCCAACCGGGTTGGCGTGCCCAAAATGACCTGTGGCTGTGGGACGTTTCCACCCCCATTTCTACCGCTCGGCAAATAGCTCCGCCCAACACGCGCGGTCTCTATTCGTGGTGGGGAACAACCTTTAAATGGTCGCCGGATGGCACAAAATTTTCCTACGCCACCGCCAGCGAAATCGGCGTAATTGACGCCGGCAGCGGCGCAGTAACGCCCCTAAAAACCTTTCCGCCGTACGAAACACACAGCAACTGGGTGTGGGTTCCCACGCTGTCGTGGTCGCCCAATAGCGCCTTTATTGCCACCGTCATCCACGGCGATGCAGATGGCAATTCCACGCCGGATGCAAGTGAGGTGTTTGACGTATGGCTGCTTGCCGCAGATGGCAGTATCAGCGCCAATATCGCCACCAAAACCGGTATGTGGAGCAATCCGTTATGGACGTCCGGCAGCATTATTTATGGAATTGCGCTTGACCCTTTGCATTCTGTGAGCAGTCGGTATAAACTTACAAATGTCGATTGGGATGGAAGCAATCCCACCATCATCTTCCCACAAAAGGAAGAACCGGGGGTTGACTTTCCGGATATGGCGCACCCCGACAAAAGCAATGCCACGCTGCTGATTTATCAAAACAACCTGTATCTTCTTCCCGATAATGGGTCGCCTGCCGAGCCACTGACAGCCAACCGTGAAAGCCACGCCCCGCGCTGGGCAATTCCGCGCCAACCCGTTATTGTCGCCGCGCCCGCCCTTACGGCAACGCAATCTATTTCTGTTGCCATAACGCCCGTTGCAACCGCGACCAAAGGAGTCTCGCGTGAAGATATTACTGATTGACCAAGACACAAACACACTAGAAATGTTGCAAATCAGTTTAACGCGTGCCGGGCACACAGTATTCATCGCCGCAGATGGCGAAGCAGGTATCCGGCTGGCGCAAAAAGAATGCCCCGACCTTATTGCGCTGGACATTCTGCTCCCTGGAATTGACGGGTTTGAAGTGTGTGGTCGGCTGCAAAAACTTCCTGAAACGCGCGCCATTCCTCGTGTAGTTATGACCGCGCTATCGTTGCCAAACGCTAAACCGCAGTGGCACAATCAATCTGACCCGCATGCGTTTACCTACCGCGCCCATTTCCCCAAACCGCTCAATATGCGGCAATTTTTGCAATTTATCGAGACCGAAATTCTGCGCGATACTGCCGCGCGTCCCGCCGGGCCGAGCGTGCTCGTCATTTCTACAGACCCCATCCGCGATGCGGTGGTTTCGTTGTTGAAAGAAAAACAATACAACGCTTATGGCTACGCGCAATTCATCAAACCCATAGAAAAAATCCGCAATTACCCGCCATCCGTACTCATTATTGATGAAAACCTGCTGACATCCAAAGTTTGGGAGGTTTTTACCACCCTGCGCCAACAAAACCCCATTTTTAATTTAGTGGTCATCATTCCACCCGATGGCGCCCCGCCTGCGCACAACAACGTTGATTTTGTACTCGTGCCACCCATTTCGGTATGGCAGGTGTTGCATTTGGTAGAAAACTTAATTGGCTATCGGCAATCTAAAGAGCGCGCCGATTTTCTCTCGCAACAAATTATCACCTTAAATGCCGATTTGGCTGAAGCTCAACATATCTATCTGGCGCAAAAGGAAGAACTGGAGTTTGTAAACCGGCGTATGCATGAGTTGAGCGACCTAAAAGAAACGCTCACCGGCATGGTGGTGCATGATTTAAAAGCGCCACTCAGCGCAATGATGGGCGCGCTACAATTTATGACGATGGACCCGGATAACGTCATCACCCAAATGAGCCAAAAAATAATTGATGGCGGGCTTGCTGCCGCCGGGCAAATGCAACGGCTCACCCTGACCCTGCTTGACGAGCACCGGCTTGAGAATAATCAACTTGTGCTGGAACCGGAAGAAGTCAATCTTCAAGATGTATTGAATATCAGTTTGGAATCGCTGGGTCCGCTGTTTAATATGCATCACGTTGATGTAATGGTAAACTTGCCCAAAGCGCTGCCCAAAGTGATGGCAGACCCGATAATGGTGCAACGTGTCATTGAAAATCTGCTGGACAATGCGGTAAAATATTCGCCGAGGCACGAATCCATTTCCGTGTTCGCCCGCCGAATTGATGAGATGGTAGAAATCTGTGTCGCCGATAAAGGCGAAGGCATTCCGCCGCAGCACCGCAAATTAATATTCGAGCGTTTCGCGCAACTTGACACCCTCGCCGACCTCGGCAAAATTCGCAATGGGGTTGGGTTGGGGCTAACCTTCTGCAAACTCGCGGTGGAAACAATGGGCGGTAACATCTGGGTTGGCGACCGCGAAGGGTTTGGCGCAGCATTTTATTTTACCCTTCCTGCCGCCAAATAAGCGTCTTCGCCCCCCCCCATTCCCCACAATCTTTACGCAAAATTTATGCTGAATTTCTCCGTTCTGCCGATAATGGTATTGTAAAAAAAGCCACGTGGGTAAACACAGAAATACCCGTACCGAACTGTCCTCGGCACTGTGTCTCCTACAGCGGATATTGAACCCCCAACCATTTTCAGAGGAGCATTTGAAATGCAATTTAGCGATTTCGTAGAAATTGGTATCGAAGCTATCGCCACAATGACAATCGTAATCGGTATCGCGTATTATTTTTCGCGCAGAGGATTAGCCCTAAAAATCCTCGTCATCACTGCGCCAACCATTATTGCATCGTTTTTGTTGGGTATTATGTTCAGTACGGTCGGCTTTAAGCTAATAACCGCTATCATCTTTTTTACAGCCAGTTTAACCGTCAGTCTCATTTTTATTTGGGCGGTTTTAAAATGGCTGGTAACCCCCATTAACAGTATCGCCCGTGTTAGCAGCAGAATTGCCAGTGGTAATTTGACCCTTAGCGAGGATATTTCGTTCAGCAGTAAAGATGAAGTTGGGATGATGGTCAGTGCCGTCAACCGGATGGTTGATTATTTGAAAGAAATTGAAACCGTTGCGACCAAAATTGCCGATGGTGATTTGGGGGCGCATATAACGCCTTCTTCCGAGCAGGATAAGTTGGGCGCGAGTTTGTTGCAAATGATGAACACACTGCGCCAGCTCATCGGCGATTTACAGGAGCAGGCATCACGCGCCGCACGCGCCGGCGCCAGCCTGACCGCCGTCGCCGGCGAAACACAAGCTGCCACCGCCGATGTTCATACCAATACCGAAGCGTTGGCGGCGCAATTGCAAACGCAGGCATCCACGCTAAATAACGCCACCTATGCCATCGAGCAAATGTCTATCGCTATACGAGACATTGCCGAAGGCGCACAGACCCAGCTCCACGCTGTAACCGAGTCCACGGAGATTGCCGCAGAAATCAGCACGGCTATTTCGCGAGTGGCAGACAGCACGCAAGTCAGCGCTCAAGGCGCGGCAGAAGCGGCAAATATTGCTCACACCGGCGCACAAACCGTTGAGCAGACCGTTAAGGGGATGGAACGCATTAAAGAAACGGTGGGCGTTTCGGCGCAAAAAGTACAAGAGATGGGGCAACAATCTGCACGCATCGGGGATATTATTGCCACGATTGATGAGATTGCCGCACAGACAAATTTACTGGCGCTAAATGCCGCCATTGAAGCCGCACGCGCTGGGGAACACGGCAAAGGGTTTGCAGTAGTCGCAGATGAGGTTCGCAAGCTGGCGGAAAAATCGGCGCAGGCAACGCAAGAAATTGCCCGATTGGTTGAGGGAATTCAAACTGTGGTGTCTGAGGCGGTGTATGCCATGAGCGATGGTACCGCGCAAATTGATGAGGGTATGGAATATGCCAACAAATCACGGCAAGCACTGGCGAACATCATCCGCGCCGCCGAGTCGGTCAACCAGCAAATTGAAAGTATTGCCGCGATGGCTCAGCAAATCGGCGCTTCATCCGTCAATTTAACAGAAACGATGACCGTCATGAGCGACGTGATAGAAAATAACACCGCCGCCACTGAAGAAATGGCAGCGCAATCAAATGATATGCAACAGACTGTTGCCCACGCTTCTGACGTTAGCCAGCAAAGCAGTCAAATGGTCACCACCGTTACGCGCATTGCAGATGATATGAACCAAAAAGTTGAAACGATCAACGGCTCGGTGCAATCACTGCAAGAGATGGTGCTTTCGCTGCAAACGTTGTCATCAAAATTTCAGTTGAATGGACACGAATAATATTTGCTGGTTCTTTTGGATTTCAAAGGGGATATGGGTGCTGCGGCGTTCAGTGGAAGCAGCCATATATTTGGTTCACCCGATTATATCGTAGGGGAGAAGAGCAATGCTTTGTCCCTACGATATATTCCATACGAATGACACGATGTCAATAAACTTCGCCAGTGACGATGGTTTCAAATAATTTGTCAACCCCATGAACTTCTGAAGACTCTAAAGCCTTAACTCATAGGGCAAACGCATCTATTATGTAAAACAAGCCTGAAT
>CAYZQQ010000305.1:0-4784 GCA_964480075.1 uncultured Anaerolineaceae bacterium | reverse complement strand
TATCTGTTCAGCCACCGCACCGATGCGGTTATCGCCGAGGCGCGGCAGGCAATGGCAGACTTTTTGAACGCCCCCTCACCGGAAGAAATCGTTTTCGGACCCACATCTACCAATTTAGCGTTTAACATCAGTCGCGCCATCGGCAAAACCCTCCAGCCCGGCGATGAAATCATCGTCACCCGCCTTGACCACGATGCCAACATTTCACCGTGGTTGGCGCTGGAAGAGCACGGTGCAGTCATAAAATTTGTGGATATTAATGTGGAAGATTGCACGCTCAATATGGCGCATTTTAAAAGCCTGCTGTCGCCCAAAACAAAATTGGTGGCGGTGGGCTATGCCTCAAACGCAGTGGGAACCATCAACCCGGTGAAAGAGATTGCGGCGAAGGCGCATGCCGTTGGGGCGCTGGTGTGGGTGGATGCGGTGCATTTTGCGCCACACGGCGCAATCGATGTGCAGGACATTGGCTGCGATTTTTTGATGTGTTCCACATACAAGTTTTTTGCGCCGCATATGGCGGTCGTTTGGGGGCGATATGGCTTGCTCGATGCACTGCCCGCATACAAAGTTCGCCCTGTCGAAAATGAACCGCCGCATAAATTTGAGCAGGGAACCGGTAATTTTGAAGGTATGGCAGGCGTTACCGCTGCCATCAACTATTTGGCGAACGTCGGGGAGCAGTATGGGCAAGCCTTTGCCGAACCATATCGTGCGGCGGGTTTCTCCGGGCGGCGATTGGCGCTGAAGCAGGCAATGGCGATAATTTCCACCTATGAGCGGGAAATGTTTACCTATTTGATGGCTGGGCTGCAAGCCATTGACGGCGTGCGGCTATACGGCATCACCGACCCGGCGCAATTCAAGCGGCGTACTCCGACGGTCGCATTCACCAAAATGGGCATCCCCACCGCAGACATTGCCCGCAAGTTAGATGAACACGGCATTTTTGTGTGGGATGGTCACTATTACGCCATCGAAGTGGTCAAACGGCTGGGCTTGTATGATTCCGGCGGCATGATTCGGGTGGGTTTGGCGCACTACAATACCCGTACCGAAATTGACCGCTTGCTGGATGTAGTGCAAAAATTATAACACTCCTTGCGAGATGACATAATGTTGTGGTAATATAAAATCAAATAATAGGAAAATTGTACCAATGGATAGCCGAAAAAACGCACTATATGCGCTTCTGCACGATGCAAATTTAACCCCAACCGAAATAGCCGCAGTCACCCTCGGTGACGTACATTTAGCAGGCAGCGAACCGCTGGTAAAAATTTGGGACGACCAAACCGGACAGCGGCAAACCGTGACACTGCCGAATCGCACCCGTGATGCGTTGGTGGCATGGCTGGTGGAACGCCCCGACCAACCGAGCCCGCTGCTATTTCCCGGCGAAGGGGGCACGGAACTTTCCCCCGCAGAAATTGAATCAATATTGATTGATTTTGTTCCCCCCGATTCACTGGCAGGCGCTGTGACGCCCCCGCCAGTTTCGGCTGAAACGCTGGCAGACGAAGATTTGCCGGTGAGTCCCCATCGCACGACTCCGCCCTTTAAAGCCGCCCCGCCGCCCGTGTCGCCGGAACGCCTTGGCGCACATCCGCTCCCCCGCCCAAAACCGGTGCATGCAAAACCTGTGTCGCCGGGGAGAATGGCTCAACAACCGGCAATTACCGTTCGTTGGGGAATGCTGGTGGTGGGGGGATTGGCTATTTTGGCGGTGATTGGTATTTTAATTGTGGGTGGCATCACGCTGGCGAATCGCCGTACCGAAACGCCGCCCACCGCCACACTTCGCGCGGCGGTAGCCGTTCCCACCGATACTTCCACACCGAAACCACCCACCGCCACACCGAAACCGCCCACAGCAACGCCGGCGGTTGTTTCCGCCAATACCCCTGCCGGTGAAAACCCGGCGCAACCGGTGGCAACCGACACCCCTACCGCGATTCCAACCCCCACACCTGCACCCCCTGCGGATACACCCGTGCCGCCGACGCCGACGCCATCGCCCACCCCTGTGCCCCCGACCCATACGCCGGTTCCGGTGGCAAATCCACCGGCTTCCACTGCGACCCCCACCGTGGGGTTAAAATATCCCGCACCGAAACTTGTTTCGCCGGAACCGGGCTACAAATTTATCCCCGGCAACACCATCGAATTGGTATGGGAGTCCGTGGGAGAACTGGCGGGTAACGAACAATATGCGGTGCGGCTGAATTACAAACATAACACTGAGCTGGTTTATCGTGGGGCAAACATAAAAGGCACACGCTGGACAATCCCGCTGGAACTTCATCACGATGCAGATGGACCGGAATTTGACCACGAATGGTATGTGTATATTGAAGCCGTGCAGCCGGATGGAAAAGGTATTCCCGTCAGCCCGGAAAGCGAACATCGGCATTTTAAATGGGAATAAACCGGTGCGACTAAAGGAGTACCCTATGGCATCTTACAAAAAGAACAACACCGCCCCACTATCAAACACAGTCAAAACATTTTTGAGTTTTATGTTTGTGCTGGTGATAGCATCGCTGGCGTTAAACGGGTTTTTGCTATGGCAATGGCTTGGTTTTTTGCAGCGCGCCCAAGTTTTCGGGCAGCAAGCGCAAGTTGCCGTGGGTCAAACCGTCGCTAATTTGAGTGATTTTGAAAATACATCCATTCAATTTTCGGTTCCCGTCAAAAATGAGATTCCGGTGAAAACAACCGTCAAATTTCAAAAAACCATCAAAGTGCCGATAAAATTGACTATCCCCATTGACCAGCAGGTAAAAACGCAAATTCCACTGAAAATCAACGACATCACCATCCCCATTGAAGTAAACGTGCCGGTAAAAATGAATATTCCAATTGATACCACTCAGGAAGTAAACCTTGATTTGGATATTCCCATTGAAACCACCGTACCCATTGATATGAACATTCCGGTCAATATTCCGCTAAAAGATACCGGGTTGGCACCGTACATTCAACAATTACGGGGTATGTTGCAACAAATGAATGATGCCATTTCGACGCAAATACCGTAATTTTCCATGTTAATGAAGGGTATGCCCGCACGATGAGAAAAAATGGCGAAAAGATGCCATTTGAGGTATAATTTCAATTGTGCAGGCAGGAAAAAATATCCTGCGAATCCGCGAAAAAAAAAGACGATGGTCGCGTGGAAAAATGGGCGCAACAGCCTGCTGATTTTTGTTTCAGCAGGCATGTATTTTGTTTGGATGGAGAAAAAGTATGGATAACCCTGTGGATGATACCACCGCTCAACCGAACAGTGGGCGCGTGGATATAGTCGACATCGAAAAAGAAATGCGGTCGGCGTATCTGGATTACGCGATGAGCGTCATTGTGAGCCGTGCGCTCCCCGATGCCCGCGACGGGTTAAAACCCGTTCACCGGCGCATATTGTATGCTATGTACGATATGGGCAATCGTCCCGGCACGCCGTACCGCAAAAGCGCGCGCATCGTCGGTGACGTGCTGGGTAAATACCATCCCCATGGTGACACCGCAGTGTATGATGCTATGGCGCGGATGGCGCAAGATTTTTCGATGCGCTATATGTTGGTGGATGGGCAAGGAAACTTCGGGTCGGTGGATGGCGACAGTCCTGCCGCGATGCGCTACACCGAGGCCCGAATGGCACGCATTGCCGGAGAAATGCTGGTTGATATTGAAAAAGATACCGTCAAATGGCAGGATAATTTTGACGCATCGTTGCAAGAGCCAACCGTGTTGCCCGCTCGCATCCCCAATATGCTGCTCAATGGCTCCAGCGGGATTGCCGTCGGTATGGCAACCAACATTCCGCCGCACAACCTTAATGAGCTGGCGGATGCCATCGATTATATGATTGACCACAGTGATACAATTGACGATGTGACCGTTGACGACCTGATGCAATTCGTAAAAGGTCCCGACTTCCCCACGGGCGCGCAGTTGCTGGGCAGCGAAAGTTTAAAACGGGCGTATGCCACCGGTAAAGGTTCGATAACCATGCGGGCTGTGGCGGAGATTCAAGAGACCAAAGCCAATCGGTTCCGTATTGTGGTCACCGAAATTCCATATCAGCTGAACAAAGCCAATTTAATTGTGCGGATTGCCGAATTGGTAAAAAGCGGACGATTGAAAGACATTTCTGATTTGCGCGATGAATCTGACCGTAACGGTATGGCAATTATCATCGAATTGAAACGGGGGGCACAACCCCGCCGCGTGTTGAATCAACTGTACAAATATACGGCGCTGCAGAGTAATTTCGGGGTGAATATGCTGGCGTTGCTCAACGGGGAACCCCGATTGATGCCGCTAAAAATGTCGCTGCGAATTTTCATTGACCATCGCGTGGATGTTATCACACGGCGCACCCGATTCGATTTGAAAAAGGCGAAAGCCCGCGCCCACATTTTAGAAGGATTGCGGTTGGCGCTCAATCATTTGGATGACATCATTAAAACCATTCGCAACAGCGAAAGCGCGGAATATGCTCGTACGGAATTGATGGCGCGATTCGGGTTGTCGGAATTGCAAGCGCAAGCCATTTTAGATATGCAGTTGCGCCGATTGGCTGCACTGGAACGCCAGAAAATCGAAAATGAATATAAAGAAGTGATGAATACCATTGATTATTTGCAGGATTTACTGGCAAATCCGCCCAAAATTTTGCAACTGGTCAAAGAAGATATGCAGGAAATCAAGCAAAAATACGGCGATGACCGCCGCACGCATATCATCGCGGATGAAGCCACCGATTTCAACGAAGAAGACCT
>CAYZQQ010000304.1:0-4786 GCA_964480075.1 uncultured Anaerolineaceae bacterium | reverse complement strand
TTGCAATCGTTGCACAACCCAACCCTTTTCCGGGGCGAATAAAAATACCCCTGCAAAAATAGCGGTGCATACCAGCACAATCGCCGCGCCGGAAGCAATGCTAAAATAGAACGAAAGATACAGTCCCGCCACCGCAGAAATTGCGCCGATAGCCGCCGCGAGTCCCATCATCGTTGGCAGACGGCGGGTGAGCAAATTTGCCGCCGCCGGTGGGGTGATGAGCATCGCCACCATCAGCGTGACACCCACCGTTTGCAACGACACAACAATGGCTATCGCAATCAGAATCAACAGCAGATAATTCAGCCTGTTTGCCGGAAGACGCAACGTCGCAGCCAGCATTGGGTCGAAAGAAAGGACTAAAAATTCTTTGTAAAAAAGCACAATTATTACCAGCACCAACGCGCCGAAAATACCGGTCAGCCACAAATCTCCACTGGAAACACCCAGCACATTACCGAACAAAAAATGCACCAAATCGACGGCATAGCTGCGAATGGAGGAAATCAGCGCGATACCCAGCGCAAACATGGCGGCAAACACTATCCCGATGGCGGTATCTTCCTTCACCGCAGAGCCTTTGGTGATTTCGCCAATGCCCACCGCCGCTAAAATGGCGGTCGCCATGCTCACCCAGAAAATGGCACCCTGCCCGCCCCCGCTCACCAGATATCCCACTGCCACACCGGGGAGAATCGCGTGCGCCAGCGCATCGCCAAAAAACGCCATACCGCGCAATACTACATACGTTCCCACCGTGGCGCATACAATGCCCACCATCACGGCAGCCATCAATCCGCGAACCATAAATGGATACGCCAGCGGTTCAATCAAGCTATTGAATATATTCATTGCGTTTGTCCCCAGGCAAATACAACGTTCGCCCATGCATTTTAACGATGGTATAACGGAAATAGTTCTTCGAGTGATACCGTGCATCACCCCAAAAATCTGTTCACTTTATACACCGACCATACCGCGGCGTCAAATCAATTGAGTATTTTTCTCATCTCGTTAATTATTACAACATTTTTCGTAATAATTGACAATTACGCCTCCCGTCCGTATAATGCTAACGCTGTAAAATTTATTGCCGGATAGCCACCATCCGGCAGCATCCAAAAAGGATTATCAAATGACTAAAGTTCTATGGATAGAAAAGCAAATTGATTATGAACCGCAAGGCGTCATGTCGATGTCTGCCGTGTTAAAAGAAGCCGGGCACGATGTTCAATTGGCTATCAGCGCGCAGGAAGACCCTTTGGAAATCGCGCGAGAATTTCAGCCGGATGTTTTAGGTTACAGCACTATGACCGGTTCACAACATTATTATTTTGAATTAAACCGTGCATTGCGAGAGACCCTCAAAAAGCCGGTAATGTCAGTTTTTGGGGGACCCCATCCCACATTTTTTCCGGAAATGATCCACGAAACCGGTGTTGATGGCGTGTGCGTGGGCGAAGGGGAAGGCGCCATGCTCGATTTGGCGAACGCGCTGGGAAATGGCGGCTTCCATCCCGACATTCCCAACTGGTGGTTCAAAATTGAAGATGGTGAAATTGTAAAGAACCCATCACGCCCGCTGATACGGCAACTGGGCACGCTTCCCCTGCCCGACCGCGATCTGGTCTATAGTAAACATGCTCCCACCCGTAATAGCCCCATCAAACATTTTATGGCAAGTCGGGGGTGTCCGTACAGTTGCACCTATTGCTTTAACCATGCGTGGTATCAAATTTACACCCGTGAAAAACGCGGCTATCAATTTCCGGTCGATTGGGTGATTAATGAAGTCAATTTAGTACGCCAAAAATATCCATTGGAACAGGTGGTATTTCTGGATGATCTGTTCATCATTTTTGTGGATTGGTTGGAAGAATTTGCCGAAAGATTTCCAAAAGAAGTGGGATTGCCGTTTTTTGCCAACGTTCGCTCTAATTTATTGACTCCAGAAAAAGTTGCACTTTTGAAAAAAGCAGGCGCCAACACAGTCAGCATGGGTATTGAAGCCGGAAATGACCGCTTGCGCAACGATTTACTGAAACGCAAAATGAGCCGCGACACCATCATCGAAGCCGGACAAATGCTTGATGATGCCGGCATAAATTTAACCGCCACCAACATTTTGGCGCTGCCCACCGCCACCATCGACGATGATTTTGAAACCATGCACCTCAATGCGCAAGCAAAAGTAAAATACTCGCACGCATTTTTGTTCCAGCCGTACCCCGCCACCGAATTGGGAGAATTCACCAAACAAAACGGGCATATGGTCGGCAGTTTTGAGGACATCGGCGCGATTGCATGGGATAGTTCCATTTTGGTACGCGAGCCGAAAGAGAAAAAAGAAATGGAACATCTGCAACGATGGTTTGCCATCGGGGTAGAATATCCGTGGTTGGAACCGTTTATCCGCAAGATGATTAAACTTCCACGCAACAAATTCACCGATTTTGCCTTCTGGTGGATTCACAAGCTTTTTAAAGGTTGGGCGATTACTCATCGGGTACACCCCATAAAAATAACGCCGAAAGTTATTTTTCAGAATGCGCGACACTTCATGAAAATGGAAGCGTAACCCAATCGGTGCGGCACCCGTCGCACCGATTCTTTTTGCCCACACGATATAAATGGCTATAATTTAACCGTTATCATTTTTCTCAGGACGGTTATGTATGCACTCACCACTCCATTTCAATCCAGAAGTACGCGCGGCACTCAATGACAGATTGCCGGTTGTCGCGCTGGAATCTACCCTCATCACCCATGGGTTTCCCTACCCGCAAAATTTAACCGTGGCGCAAAATATCGAAGCGGCAGTTCGCGCGGAAGGTGCTGTACCCGCCACCATCGCCATTTTGAACGGACAAATTACCCTTGGTTTATCAGATACAGCATTGGAAGCGCTGGCAACCAACACCCGCGCCCAAAAATGCTCCGTGCGCGATTTGCCGCTGGTTGTCGCCAAAAAAAAATATGGCGCCACCACCGTCGCGGCTACGATAGCAATTGCTCGCCGCGCCGGAATTTCCGTTTTTGCCACCGGCGGCATCGGCGGCGTTCACCGGGGACACCAATACGATATTTCTGCCGATTTGATGGAGTTGGGGCGCACCCCCATTACGGTTGTGTGTGCCGGAATGAAAGCTTTTTTAGATTTGGCAGGAACGTTGGAGTTTTTAGAAACACAAGCCGTACCGGTGTTGGGCTATCAAACTGATGAACTGCCTGCATTTTACAGCAGAGAAAGCGGATTGCCCATCGACGCTCGGGTAGATTCTCCCGCCGAAGTTGCCGACATCATTCGCGCTCGTGACGCACTGACATTACAGCAAGCGGTGCTGGTAACGGTTCCCGTCCCCGTTGATGCGGCGTGGGACGCTTTGGAAGCTCGCGCCACCATCGCCAAAGCGCAAGCGGCAGCCGATGCCGCAAAAATTCACGGGAAAGAAATTACCCCGTTCATGCTGGCAAAAATCGCCGAGTTATCCGGAGATGCCAGTATGCGCGCCAATATTGCCCTGTTGCTGAATAATGCCCGTGTCGGCGCGAAAATTGCCCGCGCGTTGATTGCCGCAGATTAAATCCACCAAAAATCTATTTCCCTGCTAATAGCGAGTTGCCTTTTGCAAACAACGGTTCATCCGGCGCGAGTGACACCGCCTGCGTCACCTCGGCACGAACTTCATCTGTTGCGCCATCATTGATGAACGCCGCCCAGCCCCGCAGAAAATGTGCAGTGGCGATGTCGGGTTTTTCCGCCAACGCCAAATCTGTGGCTTGAAAAACCCAGTCTCGCAATGATGATTCCCAGCCATCGGCAGGCGTATCTTTCACCAGCGGCGAATCGCTGCTGAACAGTTCTTCCGCTGAATATTGCCGCAATATTTTCAGCGCACCCTCATAATCGCCATAAAAAATGGTTGCCAACAGCGGATAACTGCTCACCCCGATTTCTTCGGTGAGGGCATCGATGTGCAGGGTAATCAGCCGACTGTTCCATGCTACTGTCGGGTTGTCTGCTCCCAACGCCAGCGCATCATCCATCGCCGCCAACGCATCTTTCCACAGCCACGCCTGCGCCAGTTCAACCATTCGATTATTGGCTTCCCGCAAATTAGCCGGGGTATCATTTCCCAGCTCGGTCAGGGTCACCGCCACCAATTCGCCGCCATTCCAGCGATACACCTGATATACCGGCAGTCGCACATTACACGCATAACAGAAAACATAATAATCGGTTGCATTCAACAAAACTTCCAGCAGACCATCGCCATCCAAATCGAGCACCTGCCCTGCTCCGGGCGATGCGCTGAAGCTGCTTAATTTCTGCGAAAGCGTTTGTCCATCAAACATTATCAGGCTGAAAATACCGCTGTGCGCCCCGGCGCCACCATCAAGTTGCAACCAAATGTGGGTGGGCTCCAGCATTACCTGCTCAACGCTGCGCGCGTCCAAATAATCGGGGTCGGTTAATTCCAGCGATGCTTTTTGATGCCAGCCGGTCTTATGATGACTGAAAATGGCAACAAAGTGTTTCGGCTCATCGGGCATAAATCCATTGCGTCCCGAAGAAAATGCTGCCCACAACGGCTCGCTGCCCAAAGGCACTTTTAACGAGATGACATTCACCGCCGTCACCGATGCTGACATATCATCGGGTGCGGGAACGCCCTCCGGGTACAAATTTTCCATCAATTGTTGCGCCAAATCGGCGGTGGAAACCGGGGTGGGCACGATGGTGGGTGTCGGCAACGGGGTAGCGGTGGCAGTCGGCGGCACGGCG
>CAYZQQ010000303.1:0-4788 GCA_964480075.1 uncultured Anaerolineaceae bacterium | reverse complement strand
GCCAAAGTAGCGGTAATATCATTTCGGCGCTGAGAATATTATCCGCCGGTTCGGTATGTACAATGGGTAATTTTTGCGCTACTGTGGCGGCAATCACAGTTTCCGGAACGGTTGGCACGGATGCATCAGGGTCGCTTATTTTTTCGTAAGCCAATTTTTGGTGGATTTGGTAGTAATTTTCCCATGATTGCAGCGTATATCGCCGTTGCGTGTCTTCCACTTCTGTCAGGGCGGCGCGTGTTTCTGCCAGCAGTTGCTGGTTTTCAACGCTGGTTGCCACCTGCGAGATGATGGAATTGTACGGTTGGATTTCATCGGCTATGAATGCGTGCGGAACATCTGCCTGCAACGCCAGCGCTCCCGCATACCGATGCCCGACTATCAGCGGAAAAACCGCCAATGCCCGTGTATGTTGGGCGTTGAGCCATGTTGCGGTCGAAGTGTCGAGCGTGTTATCGTTTTGGACATCCGACACCAGTCTGGTTTCGGAACTGACCAGTGTCGCCAGCGATTTGTCCAGCGGTTGCACAAATTTTTGTCCCGTTTCCACCGGCGAGATTCCTCTGCCATTGTGCCAATTGGCTATCACAGTGAGGGTTTCGGTACGGGTCAGTATATCACGTTGGAGGGTGAGCAATAATGCCCGATTTATATCGGCAATGGGGAATGCGGTCAACACGACCGCTAAAATATCCTGCAAGCTACCGGCAGTGTTCAGGTTCTGACTCACATTATATAACTGTTCTGTGGTTGCCAATGCTTGCTGAGTTTGTTTAAAAAGACGCCGGTTTTCAACGGTTGCCGACAGTAATGTTGCAATTTGGATGAAGAAGGGTTCATCATCGACCGTGTATGTGCCTGCATTTGCCGTCCCAACACACAGCACCCCGGCACCGTGAGCGCCCACTGTCAACGGAGCAACCATCAACGCATTGATGCCATAATTGTGCCACATTTGCACATCCGACCATGTGCTGGCTTCGGTGTGCGAGATGATTGTTACCCGTGTATCAGTCTGTTCGCCGGTACGGTCGGCAGTTATTTGTTGGCGAGATTCTAGCAATATCGACCCCAGCAGTGTGTGACCGGTTTCTACCGCTGCCGGAAAATCGCCGAGGATGTCGGCGGCATACGTCATCAATTCCAACCTATTGGTCGCGCGATTCAGCAAGTACAAATAAACCCCATCGGCGCGGAGAATATTTTTGATGCGCCTCGCCGCTTCATTGAGCACACCAGCTTCATCCCCGATACGGCTGAGCTCATGATTCATTTCATTTAATAGCGCCGGACGACGGGCTTGTTCTGCCAGCGTTCCCAGCGCCTTCTGGGATTCGGCAAAAAGGCGGGCGTTATCCAGTGATAATGCCGTTTGCTGCGCCACATTGGTCATCAGTGCGGTGTCATCTTCTGTCCAGCGGCGTGCAGTTGTTTCTTCATACACATCAATCACGCCGAGTGCTTGCCCCCGCAATACAATGGGTACAGCTAAGGCGGCTTTTATCCGCGCCGAAACTCCACCGCTTGCCGTCGCGGGTAGCTGTTGTTCCAGCGCGTCGCGCATTTCCTGCTGCCACACGTCGGGGGTGGTAAAGGTGTTGCTCGCTCGCCGATACAAATGTGCGTCGGCAGTGGCAACCACGGGTTCCCATGCGCCGGACAGCCTCTTGCTATCCATTGCTTCCGGTACACCAAGCTGCACTATTCCATGAGAGGTGTTTAGCGCCAGCGATAATTCACGCACGGCGGTTTTCAAAATTGTATTTATATCAACACTACTGGTCAGTTTTGTGCCAATTTCGCGGCTCAACTGCTCGCGACGCACGCGCGATTGCGCATCTGTCAGCAACCGTTGGTTTTCAAGCGTGATGACGGTTTGGTCGGCAATGGTACGCATCTGCCGAATGTGGTTTTCGGCAAGCGTTACCAGCGGGCGGGGGCTAAAATACCCCAGTATACCCAAGGGTTTGCCGCGCGCATGCAAACCGAACATCACCCCGCCACGCAAGTTCAATCCGCGCAGATAACCGCGCGCCGCCGGAGATATTGTTTCATCGGGGTCTGTCGCGTCTCGATACACCACCACCGTTTGCGGATTTTGGGCGGTTTCCTGCACGGCATCAGTATCCCACAATTTTACATCGGACATTGACGGCAACAGTACCAATTCATCTTTTGCCCGTTGCACCGAATAGACATCTCCGTGTGTGGGTGTTCCCGCCGCATCGGTGGCGGTGTACAGCGTGATGGTACATTGCGCCATACCCAGCGAGACCGCAATTTGTGCCGCGCCAAGAACGACATCTTCAATGTTTGTGGCAGACCCAATGGCACGGCTGGCGCGGTAGAGTGTTTCTGTTTCAAACAGCGATGCACGCAGTTCTGCCGCCTGCCGCCGCGTTTGCTCAAACAATCGGGCGCGCTCCAATGCCTCTGACACCTGCGTGGATATATCTGCCAGCAACGATTTTTCTTCCGATGACATCTGATTTTCGGCATCCTCAAACACGCCCATCTGCCCGATATGCGCGCCGTGAATGTCCATTGACTGGTTGACGGTGTGCGCCTCATCCGTTGCGCCATCATCGGCTGAAATGGGTGTCATTGCTCCCTGCTGAAATTGGTATCCCACCGTTGAACGGCGCTGTCGAGCCGAAAATTCACGCCAGCCATCAAGGGTGGTGATTTGTTGCAGCGTGCCCAGTTCGCGCAAGCGGGTTTCCATTTCTTGTCGCAGCATGGTGCTTTCAATAGCGATGGCAATTTGCCCGCAGACTTCTTCCAAAATAATTTGGTCGTCGGCGTCAAGCAATCCGGGCGCATCGCTCTGTACATCCAGCAATGCCAACACGGTATCACCCAATTTAATGGGCACCACCAGTTCACCGGCAGTATCCGCCAACATGGGATGAGGTTTCCAGTTTGGGTCGCCGGATACATCGGAGCGTAAAATCGGTTCACCGCGCGCCGCCGCCAACCCCACCAGCCCTTCGCCCACCGCGAGTTTGTGTTCTTGCGCCATCATTTTTTCGCCGAGACTGCCGTATCCGGCTACCAGCACTGCCGCATTCAAATCGGAATCATAACGCAATAATTGCACATGATAATAATGAAAATGCTCTTTGATTTGCGTGACAACTTGCCGGTAAAGGTCGTCCAAACTTTCGGAAGTAGCAATTGCTTGGTTGACTTCCGTAACAAGTTGCACCTGCCGTCGCCGTCTTTCCAGCCGATTAGTTTCGGCATCTGCCAACAATCGTGTTTGCAGATGTTCCTGCTGCCTATCGTGCATAGAAACACGGACAAACGGGGTGCCGTCCACATCCACCATTGTAAAATTGAGGCGAACATACAGGGGTGTTTCGGTAGATGAGTGGAGAACAAAATCAAACGTTTGGGCGCTCCCCGCCAGCGCAGCTGTTTCTCGTTCCAAAAGAATTGCCGCCGATTCGCGTCTATCGGGCTGGAGAGTGGGCGCAAACTCGGAAAATAATTTACCCAGCATGGCATCTCTATCCACCGCCAGCAATTGCAGTGCGCTGGTGTTGCAATGCACACACTGCCCGTCGCGCAGCAGTATCATCCCTTCGCTGGCTGTTTCAAATAGAAACTCATACAAATTGTGGTCAAGATCCATAGCCACATCCTTCATCTGTTGCCCTCAGGGCGAATCTGCTCGTCACGCAAGCGCACAAACGCGCGCCGCCCCATCACCCGGCTTACCTGCTCCACAGAAACCCGCATCACTGAATCGACATCTGTTGCGTCGCGAATTTGGGTTGTCACTTCACGCAGAATTGTTTCGCGGCGGGCGCGTGCCTGTGCCTGATGGTATAATCGTGCATTCTGAATGGCAACCGCCAAATGATTTGCCATGCTGCTCATCAAGGTTGCATCACGCTCGGTGTAGGCGTTGTATTGATAACTCTGTACCGACATCACGCCTACTATTTGGTCGCCCAGCAACAGCGGTACAAAAAGCAGGGTGGCGGCGGGGTCGCCTTTTTTACTGCCGGTATCGGTACGGCGCAGGGTAATATCGGTTACTTCATCGGGCGTGCGCGAGATGAACAGCGATTCGCCGGACACAATCACCCGACTGATGTCGGAATGTTTGGCAACCGGGATATTGGGGAGGGTGCGCATTTCGTCTCTGTCATACACCACCGGGAAAGAAAGCATTTCGGTACCGCGATTGTACAACGCCACATAAAATACTTCAACCGGCACGATGCGCCGCACCTCTTGATACACTGTTTCCAATACCTGATTCAGCTCAAGTTGACGGGATACTTCACGCAAAACTTTGTTCACCGAAGCCAATTCACGAGACTGTTGTTCCGTCAAATGCAGTGTGTACAAGTTTTGGGTGGCAACTGCCGCCTGTCCCGCCAGTGATATCAACCGGCGTTTATCCGCCTCAGACAGCGAAATGGACGCGCCATAACTGCCGGCGAAGAATCCGACCACCTGCCGTCCAACGATTAACGGCACTACCAGCATACTTGTCGCGCCCAATTGCCCTTCAAAGAATGAGCGCAGGGTGGGGTGCAACGGATTATCCCGCGCGATGCGTTCAATCATCAGCGGGTGTTCGGGGTCAAGCGCCGTCACCATTGACGCGAAAATATCGTAGGGTAATCGCGGTTGGATGCGCACATCTTCCGGCTCGGTAATGGCGGATACGTTCAACACCCAGTTAGGTGTCTGTTCACCGCTTTTGGGTTGGTCAAAAACATATAACCCCACGTTAATGGGGTCTTTCCCCAAACGGGTGTAGCGATATAC
>CAYZQQ010000302.1:0-4790 GCA_964480075.1 uncultured Anaerolineaceae bacterium | reverse complement strand
TCATAGCTATTGTAGAATTAGATGTGTGCATGGGTTCTCTCCTTTTCATCGGTATCCATATAGACCGGTTGCGGCAACAAATCCATCGGGGCTTCGTTGCGGCGGCGCATATTCCAAATCACGCCGATTGCCAGCAGCGCCAGTAGCGCAATCACATAATTTGCCCCTTCCCAGAAAGACTGCTGTCGTTCGGTCATCGGATTCAGCACGTGTGCCTGCGTACCCCGCGAGCGAATGCTGAGCAGGTCAAGGTCTTCCACCGACCAATCCACCGCGTTTTGCGCAAATTGCAGGCTGTTCAAATAGCGGTCGCGCGTCAGTCGAGATGAAATATTGAAAATGGTGTCATCCAAAAATTCCGCACTGCCGACCACCACCAGCCGCGCCGTGTCGGGTGAGCTGTCAATGACACCCACCGCACTGGGAACGGGAGTGGACTGCGCTTGCGGTTGTGTTTGGGTTTGGGTGTCTGCGCCGGTGTCGGTTGCCGCCAGCGGTGATTCTTTCCCTTTGAAATAACTTTCAAATGATCCCTGAATGGCGACTGCCAGCGGGTGCGATTTTTGTTCGCCTTCCACCGGGAAACCCAATTGCGGGTACGTTTTCATATCCGGCTGAATATTGGTATCGCTGCGCAGCCAAGATTTCGGACTCGAGCTCAGCAGGGTAGTGACGGTACGCCCCGAATTTTTGGCGCTGTCCACCACCACCGGCGAAACCCAGTGCAGAGTCACGGCGGGCAGATTTGCCACAATCGGGTTGTTTCTCGCCATTCCGCCGGGACGCACATCCACAAAAAACGGATAATTGACCGCTTGCACTTCTTGCACGGGCAGCCCGTTCAGATTGCGGTTGACCATCACCGGGAACGGCTCGTTTTGCGGGTCCATCACCAGCGATTGCTGAACGTCGATGCCGTAACCGGTCAACATATCGTGCAAGCCGCCATCAAGCAGTTTAATCGCCAAACTGCCGCTCATCTGGTCGGGTTCCACGGCGTAATTTCCGGCGGCAATCACCACCGAGCCGCCGCGCATCAAATATTGGTCGATGGCGAATCGCTGTTTGTCCGTCATTTGTTGCGGCGCAATGACCAGTAGCATATCCACGTCCGTGGGAACCTGACCGTCAGCTAAATCAAGCGGGCGCACTTCATAATCTTGCCGCAACTGTTTTACCACCTGCTGCCATGATGAAAATGGTTGTTGCATTTGTCCGAACATATTTTGGGTGGGTTGCTGCGGCGGCGTCCACACGCCGACCACTTTCAAAAAGCCGCTGGACGACCGTTTCAGCGCCGATTCGATGGCGGTGCGCACGCTGGCATCGCTAAAATCGCCGCTGGGGAAAATCAACTGCGGTTTGCCGCCCACCTGCAAAACCATATGCAAATAATAGCTCGTCGGCGAGAAAAGCGAGGTAGCAATCGGTTGCAACCCATATTGTTTTTGCAACGTTTGGCGCGTCACCGCCGCATTTGGGTCATCAGGATTGACGGTTTCAAACGTGAATTTGCCGTTGCTGTCCGCGGCAATTTTTTTTGCCACTTGCGCCACCGTATCCGGCGCATCTTTCAGCGCATCCGGTAGCGTATCGGGCGTGACGAACAGCGTCAGGCTTGCCGGTTGCGGCATTGCCGCCAGCACTGCATCCACACTCTGGAAGCCGTACACCACTTTTTTAATGGAACGGGTCAGGTCATATTCCAGATTGCGCAGATGCACATCGAGCGTGCCGTCATTGTGTGGTTCCACATTGATGAGATCGCGGAAGTTGAGTACCACATTTTGGTCGCCATATCGAATCAGAATATCGAAATACGAGTTGACCACCGAGGCTTCATACCGTCCCGAAACTTGAAACGGGGTGGGGCGAATGCCGTATGTTTGATTCGCCTCCGCTTCTTTGTCCGGGTCTTTTTGCGGGTCAACAATTTCCACCGTCACCTTCCCGTGCGATGCGATGGCATATTCCTTCAGCGTGTCTTCAATTTGAGGAACCAGCGGCGCCAGCAGCGGGTGAGTTTTCTCGCTGAAATAGCCGCGAATGAGCAGGGGTTCCTGCAAATTTCCCAGCAGGTCGCGGGTGGTGGGTGAGAGGCTGTACGATTTATCGCTCGTCAAATCGAGCCGGATACCGTTGAACGGGGCAATCCACAGATTCAACGCCAGCAGGTTCAATGCGATGAGCGATGTGACCCATACCGCGTTGCGGCGATATGGACGCGTTTGTTCGCTGATGCTCCAGCGTTTGCTGTCCAGCGACAGCACATTCAGGCTGAGGAAAAAACCTGCCAGCGATAGATAATATGCCAAATCGCGCAGGTCAATCACGCCGCGCTCAATGCTCTCAAAACGGCTGCCGGTTGCCAGTGCGCGCAGAATATTGCCCATCGTTTCGCCGGTGAAAGCGGTCAGTCCGTTGGAGCCGATGATGTAAAAGAGACCGCCCACCAGCACCGACAGAATCAATGCGACAATCTGGTTGGCGGTGCGCGATGACACGAACAGCCCGATGGCGGCATACGCCGCTGCCATCAGCAGGGCGGCAATATAACCGCCAAACACGGGACCCCAATCAAGATTGCCCATCAAAGAAACGGTGATGGGCAGAAAGATGGTCAGCCCCAATGCTACCGAGACGAGTGCCATCACCGCCAAAAATTTGCCGATGACGAGCTGTACCGGGCGCACCGGCAGGGTGAGCAGCACTTCCATTGTGCCCGATTGCTCTTCTTCGCTCCATTGGCGCATGGTCAGTGCCGCCACCAAAAATATCATCAAAATGGGCATCCAGCGGAACATCGGGCGCACATCGGCGATTCCCCGCGCGAAAAAAGTGTCCACCCAAAAAACCGAAAATAGGATTGCCGCCAAAAATGTGCCCAAAAAGATGAGCGCCATCGGCGAGCCGAAATAGTTGCTGATTTCCTTCCGTGCAATTGCAAGTGTTTGTTTCATGGTTCAATGTCCCAAGTCTAAAGTCTCAAGTTTCAAGTCCAAAGTTGCAGGGTAGCAAAGCAGCAGGGTTGCAAGTCTCACTTTCTCACCTGCCTATTGCATCACCCATTATTCATTATTCATTGTTTTTGTTGCCAAGTTGTTAAAAACCGTTTCCAGCGTTTGCACATCGCGGCGCAATTCTCGGACGCGCCAGTTGTTTATTTTTGCCGCGTCGAACAGCGTCGGGGTTAAATCGGCGGTATCTGCGCCCAATACCCGATATGCAGGATAGCCATCCACCCCGGCGAGTTTTTCCACGCCGCGCACGCCCTTTACTTTTTGCAGGGATTTTTCGATTTGCGGTGCATGCTCTTGCAGCACCAAAATTGCATCGGAGGTGGTTGCCAGCTCAGAAAGCCGGGCATCGGCGCGAATTTCACCATTCATCAAAATGATGACGCGGTCGCACAGCGCTTCCACTTCCGATAAAATATGAGTTGAAAAGAGGATGGTGCTGTTTTTTGCCAACCGCCGAATCAAGCGCCGAATTTCGACGATTTGGGTGGGGTCGAGTCCCACAGTTGGCTCATCGAGAATGAGCAGTTTGGGTTGGTGCAAAATGGCTTGCGCGAGTCCGACTCGCTGGCGGTAGCCTTTGCTCAACTCGCCGATGGGGCGGGTGAGATGGTCTGCCAATCCGGCGGCGTAAATTGCGTCGGAAAGGCATTTAGATTGTTCATCCGGGGGAATTTGGCGCAGGTCTGCCATCATCTTCAAGTATGCCTGCACCGAAAGTTCCGGGTATAGCGGCGCGCTTTCGGGTAGATACCCCAAGCGTGCCTGCACTTCGCGGGGGTGGGTGAGCACGTCAATGCCATCAACCAGCACCGTGCCGCTTTCGGGCTGTAAATAGCCGGTCAGTGTTTTGATGGTGGTGGTTTTCCCGGCGCCATTTGGACCGAGCAAGCCGACAATTTCGCCATCGTCAATGTGAAAATTTACATCGTTTAAGGCTTGAATGGACCCATAAGCCTTGCTTAAATGCTGTACGTCAATCATAGGCTCCTCCATACGGATACGACCGTTTATTATGTTTTCCACCCTGAATTTTCTGACGGTAACATTAATCTATGATTAAACGAACGTTAGAGTTGTTTAAGCTTTGACAGAGAACGCCATTATGAGCGCCTTGTGTACCTCTAAATTGAAGCTGAATCGACGTCGCTTTTCGTACAAAATAATCCTTGCGTTTTTACTCTGCCTCGGTTATAATAAAGAAACGTTTGGTGGTTGCAACCCATAGTTGTGGCAAAAAATTAACAGCGATTGCAGTGAGGCAGTTGCCAATCACCGAAAAGTTCATTCAACCCATAAAACTTTAAAAAGGAGAGGTTTATGAAAAGGGTATTGAGTGTTTTATTACTGGTGGTATTTCTTTTTGCGTTAGCCGTGCCATTGGTCAGCGCCGATGGAGGAACCGATTATGTGGTTCAGAAAGATGATTGGCTGAGTAAGCTTGCCGATAAATTTCTAGGCGATATTTTTGCATGGCCCGCCGTTTGGGAAGCAACCAACGCCAAAGCCGAAACAGATTCGAGCTACGCTCACATTGATAACCCCAATATCATCGAAGTCGGTCAAAAACTGTACATCCCCACTACCGATGAAGCCGCCGCACTGTTGGCGGGGCAAACACCGGCAGCCGGCGAACTCGGCAGTGCGGAAAACCCAATTCAGGTCCTGTTTGTACCGTCGGTGGACGCGGGTGAAATTGTCAGTGGCGGTCAAGTGATGGCAGATGCGCTGAAACAAGCTACCGGCTTAACCTTTGAGGTGAGCGTGCCGACC
>CAYZQQ010000301.1:0-4816 GCA_964480075.1 uncultured Anaerolineaceae bacterium | reverse complement strand
ACCAACGCCCATATCGAAACGGCAACACTCGTCAGTAACCAAAGTACGGCGACAACCAGTCTTGTCACCGCAAATCCCAGCCCCACCCATGCCGATGGTGCGCCCACCAAAACATCCAAACCCGTCTCAGAAAATCCAACGCCCGTCGGTATCTCATTTGGCGCAATTTGTTTTCAGCCCACCACTGCCGATGGAAAAACAATGGGGTGTACCACCACGTTTCCCCCGGATGTCATCGAAGTGCATGCCGTGTTCGATTACACGGGATTGACTCCCGACAAAGATTCGTGGATCCGTATTTGGTATCACAATAGTGAAGAAGTGTTAAAAGTTGAAGAAAAATGGACGGGCGACCAAAACGGGCAATTCGATTATAATTTAAACACATCCGATGGCAATCCGCTTTCGCCGGGCACGTGGGAATTGGAACTGTATGCCAACGAGCAACTGCTCACCTATGGCGCATTCGTGGTGGAAGCCGCCGAAACACCCACCCCCGTCACCCATCCCAGCCCCACCCCGCCGCCGGTCTCTGCCAAAAAATTTGTGCTGGCATTCACCAAATGGGACGGCGGCAAACATTCGGTATGGACGGCAAATTTAGACGGAACCAACCAAAAATTCCTGCTGGAATATGCCGCCAGCCCATCGTGGTCGCCGGACGGAACACAACTGGCATTCTTTGGCGAGCAGGGAATTGACCATCAACCCGCCACCAGCGCCGGTACCGATGGCATCTGGAAAATGAATGCCGACGGCAGTAATCCGGTGCAATTGCTACCCGAAGGAAGCACACATATCGTCACTTGGTCGCCTGACGGACAGATTATCGCCTTTGATGGCGCACGCGGCAGCCCGGAACGCCGCATTTATTTTGCCAATCCCGATGGCGCGCCGCAACCGTTTGAAGCGCTCGGCGAGCACCCGTCATTCTCGCCGGATGGCAGTCGAATGGTGGTAAAAGTTTGCCGCCCCGAATGCGGATTGTGGATAGAGAACCCCGATGATGCCGCACCGCGCCGGCTCACCCCCGAAGGCTCGGACGGGTTGCCCGCATGGTCGCCGGACGGGACAAAAATCGCCTTTAGCCGCAATGTCGGTGGCAATGTGGACGTTTATACCATCGCCCCCGATGGCAGCGGATTGCAGCGACTCACCACTGCCGACGCCACCGATTCCGTGCCCGTATGGACACCCGACAGCCACCAAATAGTTTTCCGTTCCACCCGCAATGGCAAATGGCAAATATTCATTATGAATGCCGATGGTTCCAGCCAGCGCGTCATTGTTGATAATGTCGATGCCAGCGACGAATGGGCATTCGACAGAATGGCGGTAAAATAGCAACTTATGACCCACATCCGAAATTTTTCAATCATCGCCCATATTGACCACGGCAAATCAACGCTTGCCGACCGCATGCTGCAAGCCACCGGCACGCTCACCGACCGCGAAATGCAAGCGCAGGTGCTCGACAGCATGGACTTGGAACGCGAGCGCGGCGTCACCATTAAAGCCAGCGCCGTGCGCATGAATTATACCGCCCGCGACGGTTTGGAATATGAGTTAAACCTGATTGACACGCCGGGACACGTAGATTTTACTTATGAAGTCAGCCGCGCGCTGGCAGCCTGCGAAGGCGCAGTGCTGGTGGTTGACGCCACCCAGGGCATTGAAGCGCAAACGCTGGCAAACCTCTATCTGGCAATTGAAAATGATTTGGAAATTGTGCCGGTGGTCAATAAAATAGATTTACCATCCGCCCATCCCGACGAAGTGGCGCAGGAAATCGAAGACCTATTCGGGCTGGATGCCGCCGATGTCATCCCCGTATCCGCCAAAACGGGCGCCGGTGTTGATGCCGTTTTAGAAGCCATCATCGCCCGTATTCCAGCGCCCACGGGCGACATCACGGCACCCACCCGCGCCCTTATTTTCGACAGCCATTATGACTCATACAAAGGGGTCATCGTTTACGTGCGAGTGGTGGACGGCGTTTTCAAAAAAGGGCATTCCATCCACTTTCTCGCCACGGACGAAACCGTTGAGCCGTTGGAGTTTGGTGTGTTTCGCCCGGGAATGACCCCCGTTGACGAGCTGCACGCCGGAGAAGTCGGTTATATCGCCACCGGGCTAAAAACGATTCGCAGTGTTCATGTCGGCGATACCGTTACTCTGCCCGACATCGACATTGAACCGCTGCCGGGCTATGCCCCCGCCAAACCGATGGTTTTCGCCGGATTTTACCCCACCGAAAGTGACGGCTACCCCTTGCTGAAAGATGCGCTGGAAAAACTGCAACTGAACGACGCTTCGCTGGCATATCAACCCGAAACGAGTCAGGCGCTCGGGTTCGGGTTTCGCTGTGGGTTTTTGGGGCTGTTCCATATGAACATCATTCAAGAACGGCTGGAACGGGAATACGACCTCGACATTCTCGCCACCGCGCCCAGCGTGCAGTATCGTGTAAAAAAAACCAATGGCGAAACACTGGTTATTGCCAGCCCCGCCAGTCTGCCCGACCTCAGCGTCATCGAAGCTATCGCCGAACCGTGGATGAAAATCAGCATCTACACCCCTGCCGAGTTCATCGGTCCCCTTATGGAAATTACCACCAAACGGCGCGGCGAATATCTGCAAATGGAATATCTGGATGCCACCCGCGTATTATTGGAATACTATCTTCCGCTGGCAGAAATGGTCATCGACTATTATGACCAGCTCAAAAGCGTCAGTCGCGGATATGCGTCACTGGATTACACCTTCCATGAATACCGCGATAGCGATTTGGTAAAAGTAGATGTGCTGGTGAACAAAGAGCCGGTGGACGCGCTGAGTATCATCGTTCATCGCGACCATTCCTTCCATCGCGGGCAAAAACTGGTCAGCAAATTAAAGAAACTCATTCCGCGTCAACTTTACGAAGTGCCCATTCAAGCCGCCGTCGGCAGCAAAATTATTTCTCGCGCCAACGTTAAAGCCCTGCGAAAAGACGTGCTGGCAAAATGTTACGGCGGCGACATCACCCGCAAACGGAAACTGCTGGAAAAACAAAAAAAAGGCAAAAAACGGATGAAAATGGTCGGAAATGTGGAAATCCCCCAAGAAGCATTTATGTCTATTTTACAGTTGGATGATGAATAACAAAGGATAAAACCTATGGAAAATAAACTCTCTACCCTTAAATCCCGGCTTGCCGAAATTGCCGACCTGCACGCCACCGGCGCGCTGCTGGGGTGGGACCAGGAAACCTATATGCCCGCCGGCGGCGCGGCAGAACGCGCCGAACAACTGGCGACCATCTATAAAATCGCGCATGAGAAATTCACCGCCGATGAAATCGGTGCGCTGCTGGATGACCTGCGCCCCCTCGCTGAGCAACTCGATTACGACTCGGATGAGGCGGCGCTGCTGCGCATCACTCGCCGCGATTACGAAAAATCGCGCAAATTGCCCACCGATTTGGTGGTAGCACTCTCTCGCGCCACCAGCCACGGCGTGGAAGCGTGGAAGAAAGCGCGCGCCACCAACGATTTCGCCCATTTTCAACCGTTTTTGGAAAACATTGTTGACCTGACCATCCAAAAAGGCGAGGCGCTGGGCTATGATGAAAATATCTATGATGCGCTGCTGGATGATTACGAGCCGGATATGCGCGTGTCGCATATAAACCCCATCTTTCGGCAGGTAAAAGATGCCACCGTGCCGCTGGTGGAACATATTGCCGCCCAACCGCCCATTGATGATTCGTTCCTGCATCAATATTTTGACCCCGAAAAACAGTGGAAATTCGGGGTGGCAGTGGTCAAAGATTACGGTTACGATTTCAACCGCGGGCGGCAGGATAAATCGGCGCACCCGTTCACCACCAGTTTCGGCGTGGGCGATGTGCGCATCACCACCCGCATTATGGACAAATATCTGCCGTCAGCGCTGTTCAGTTCCCTGCACGAAGCGGGCCACGGTTTGTACGAGCAGGGGATTGCCCCGTCACTGGCGCGAACCCCGCTGCGCGATGGCACATCGCTGGGGGTGCACGAAAGCCAGTCGCGGATGTGGGAAAACGTGGTGGGCAGAAGTCTCGGTTTTTGGCAGCGCTATTATCCGCAACTGCAAAAAACATTCCCCGACCAACTGGGGAACGTTTCGCTGGCGAATTTTTACCGCGCCATCAACAAAGTTTCGCCGTCGCTCATCCGCGTGGAAGCGGACGAAGTGACCTACAATCTGCACATTTTCATTCGGTTTGAGTTGGAACAGGATTTGCTGGCTGGCACGCTAAAAGTTGCCGACCTGCCCGCCGCATGGAACGAAAAATATCGCGCCTACCTCGGTGTCACGCCCGATACGGATGCCAGCGGAGTGATGCAGGATATCCACTGGTCAAGCGGATTGATTGGCTATTTCCCCACTTATTCGCTGGGAAACATTCTATCAATGCAATTTTACAACAAAATGGTGGCGGATACCCCCGCTGTTCCGGCGGAGATTGCCGCAGGGAAATTCGATACGGCGCTGGGCTGGTTGCGCGAAAACATTCACCGGCACGGGCGAAAATTCACCCCCACCGAGTTGATTGAACGTGTCACCGGCGGCGGCATTGATGCCCAGCCGTACATCAATTACATCACCGAAAAATACACCGCCATTTACAAATAACCTGAATTCGGAGTAATTTTTCCACAAGCGAAAAGAACGGTTTCTGCCGAAAAGCCATTGAATGTCATTCCCGCAAACGCGGGAATCCATAGATTTTTTGGCTCAACCGGAATTCAGGGGGAATTTGTAAAATGTCATTGCGAGCGAAGCGAAGCAA
>CAYZQQ010000300.1:0-4829 GCA_964480075.1 uncultured Anaerolineaceae bacterium | reverse complement strand
ATCAAGTGGAGATGGAACCGGCTTCACCGGCGGTAAACAGCGTGCTCACCGTAGTGGGCAAAATTGAAGCGCAATTGATAAAAGCCTTCAACCTCCCTTTTGGCACATCGCTGATAGCAATTGCGGAAAAACCGGCATAACCCCCTACCCTACCGTGTAATAAATCTAAACCGGGTCAGTTGCCGGCAGCGGCTGTCCGGTTTTTTTTGCCCATGCCAGCCGTGCTTCCGCGGCGCAAAACAGCGAGCCGGTCACACAAATCATATCTCGTTCGCCAATTTTTTCTACAGCACGCGCCAATGCCTCCGCAATGGACGACGTTGTTTCGATGCTTGCCCCCAATGCGAGCGCCGTTGTCGCCAGCACATTTGGGCGGGTGGCACGGGGATGATTCGCCCGGGTAGCAATAATTCGCTGGCTGATGGGCAATAATTCCTGCAACATTGCCTGATAATCATGGTCGCGCGAGGCGCCAAAAATAAAGGTGACCTGTCGCCCCGGAAAGTAGTCGGTCAATGTTTGCCGTAATTTTTTCGCCGAATCACCATTCATCGCGCTATCCACCAGCAATAATGGGGTGCGGCTTAAAATTTCCAGTCGCCCATGCCATTGCACGGCAGCGATGCCCTGCTGTTTGGCAGAAAGGGGAATATCCCACGCCATTTTTGCCGCAAATTTTTCAATGGTCGTCAGCGCCGTAACGGCGTTCGTCACTTGATATTCGCCCAGAAGCGGCAGAAAATATCGGGTATCATTCCAAAATATCAACTGTCCTTCCAGCGATACCCGCCCAATGCGCCATGGGATATCCTCCCCCACCACAGTCAACTGTGCCTCATTTTTGCGGCAGATTGTTTCTATGGTCGTCATCACTTCGGGAAACTGTGGCGCGCAAACTACATCTCCACTCTGCCGAATGATGCCCGCTTTTTCAGTTGCGATGGCAGATAATGTATTTCCCAACAAATGCGTATGGTCATAACTAATTGAAGTTATCACCGAAACCACCGGCTCGGTGATGTTGGTGGCATCCAAACGCCCTCCCAAACCAACTTCCAACACCGCCACATCGATTTTTTCGGCGGCAAACGAAACAAATGCCAATGCGGTCATCACTTCCCATGCCGTCAAACCTAAAATAGAATCGGCATGGGGGCGCAATGTATTTACCCGTTCAACCACTTGTAACGGCGAAATCATTTCTCCCGCTACGCGAATGCGTTCTCGGAATGAATGCAGGTGCGGAGAACTGTATAGACCGGTTTTGTAGCCTGCTGCCCGCAAAATACGTTCAACCATCGCCGCGGTAGACCCTTTTCCTTTTGTGCCGGCAATCAATATCACCGGATAGCGCTGATGGGGATTGTCAAGCCGTTGCAACAATGTATTGATGCGCGACAAATCAAGGGTGGTCATATCGTATTTTGGCATTTGTTTGCGTTCGAAATTGGTATGGCTGTAAATGTAATTTAACGCTTTTTTATATGTTGTAAACTGTGTCATAATCATCTCTTTCTTTTGACCTTGCTTGCCCGCAGCCGCAAGCCCGTGTATTATAGCGTGTAATAAATTTTAGCAACAATTATTTGGCAGATTATGACTCTCACGTTAATTATTGGAACTGAACTTGGCTTATTTATAAAAACTCGCGCCGGCGCAGAGTGGAATACCCCGCGAACGACACTGTATGGCAAGAGAATTGTTGCTGTTGCCATCACGCCCACCGCCCCACGGATAATTTTTGCGGCTGTTGCCGGCGAGGGCATATTTCGCTCGCATAATATGGGACAATCGTGGCGCATAGTTTTTGCCGACTCTCCGACTTGCCTGTCGATGGTATCATCGCTGTGGGCGGGAACCGCATCATGCGGGCTGTTTCATTCCCCGGATGGCGGCGAAACATGGCGCGATGCTTCTGCCACATTGCTGGCGTGCGACGGCGCAGAGGCATGGTATCCGCCCCGTTTTTTCGATACACCCTTTATTTCAACACTTGCAGAATCAACATTATCAAAAACGCTGATGGCTGGCATTAAAATCGGCGGGGCAGTACGTTCTGACAACGGCGGAGATAACTGGGTTTTCGCCGGTGATGAACTGGACACAACCGTTCACCGTATCTGCGCCCATCCAAACACTCCATCCACATGGCTGGCAAACACGGATGAGGGCATCTTCTTTTCCGAGAATAATGGGGGAAACTGGGAAGAGATGATGACCGGTATTGACCTTTTTTTCGGCATTGATGTTATTTTTTCTGCCGCAGGCACATGCATCGCGGCGGCAAGCAGTACTCCTCCGGGAAACTGGGTGGAAAACTCATGGACATCATTATATCGCACCAACAAACTGGGCGGACAATGGCAAACGGTCTCGCTTCCCCGCGCTGAATATATCACCACATTCGCTGCCGTTCCCGGCTCAAAAACTGCTATTGCGCTGGGAACGCAAAGCGGCGCACTATATATCAGCGCCGATGATGGGCATTCGTGGCAATCTGCGGGGCAAGTAAATGGCGCTGTCGCCGCTCTGCAAGCCTTTCAAGGTGAATAACGCATAGGTTTCACACCCACCACAAGCGCCGAGATTCGGTCATCATGGCTTATCCGGGTGTGCAACCCATGTTCGGTTAGCATAGCAGAAATTTGTGTCGGAGAATGAAAATGACTGCCCATCAGGGTGATTTTTTCCAGCCACGCAATCATTTTGGTGGCAAACAGGTTGATGTCCGGTTCTTCGATGACCAATCGCCCGCCCGGTTTCAGCACGCGCGTCAAATCTCGAATCGCACCCTGCTGGTCAGGAAAATGATGCAGGGCATCCACCACCAAAATGCGGTCGAACCGGTCGGCGGGGAAGGGGAGACGTTCCACCCGCCCGTTGAGCAGCAACAACCCACCCTTTGCTTGCGCTTCCTTCAGCATCGGCTTTGACCAATCGCAGACGACCACTTTTTCGGTAAACGGGCGTAACCGCGCCGAAACCCGTCCCGTGCCGCCTCCCGCATCAAGCAATACCCCCTCACCCGGCATTTCCAACGATTCTTTTAAATATTCGATATTGTGCGCGCCGATGAATTTATCATAAAACGGCGCCAGCCAATCAAAATGAATGTTCACGGGATTGCCTCTAATTTCAGTTCGGAATAATGTTTTTCAGTCCACAGATAGACACAGATTCACGCAGATAAACACAGAATAATAAACATTAGTGTGCATCTGTGGATTATTTTTACTCCATTGGGCATAGTTTTTTTGGGTAGTGTTTATTTTTGACTGATGGTATAAATTTGCGGAAATGTCATACCGGAAATTCGCGCAGCGAATTGTCCGGTATCCACAGCAAAAAACTATGGATTCCCGCTTTCGCGGGAATGACAATTGAGGTTGGATTGAAAAAGCAAATTGAACATTTTTACCCATCAGTCAATTTGAGCCACTACCATTTTTTTACTTTGAAACGACCTCTAATTTTGCGGCAAATGTTTCGATGCTATCTGTGCCGCGTATTCGGATGCGCGGCAATTCAAAACGGGTGGCGAACCTTTCTTCGGCACCATAGGCGGTGGTGAGCGCCACCCAATAATTTGCCGAAGCAACCACTTTTTCGGTGAGCGATGTATATTTACCGGATGGATATACAAAGACTCGCACCGGCTCGTTGATTCGCGCCTCTATGGCTTCTTTTGACCCCAATATCTCATACACCAAAAAATCTATGTCATCGCTGCGTAAATCGTAATGCCGTTTGGTGTGCGCGCCGATTTCCATACCGGCGGCATGCATTTCGATGATGTTATCCCACGACATATAGCGCGGGTCGCCAAAATCAAGCGGGTCTGTCACCACTGAAAACGTTGCCGTGAATCCATATTTTTTCAACAACGGAAATGCATTCGCATAATTGTCAACGTAGCCATCATCAAAGGTGATGATTATTGGATGGGGGGGCAGGTCATATCGTCCCGCTAAATGATATGCCAAATCTGCCAGAGAAATCGTGGAATAGCCATTCTCTTTCAGGTATATCAGTTGCGTCTCAAAATTTTTGGGCGTTACCGACAAATCTTTGCGATAAATATCCGCATCGGCGGGCGGAATTGAAAGGTAGTGATACATTAAAATTGGTACGTGCGCCACAATATCTTCCGCTCCGGCGATGGGGGTCGGCTGTGGCGTCGGGGTGGGGGTAACTGTGGGCGACGGCGTGGGCGTGGGCGTTCGAGTTGGGGTGCGGGTAGCGGTTGGCGTCAGCGTGGCTGTGTTGGTTGTTGTGGGGATAACCGTCGGTGATGGAGTGAGAGATGGCGTTGGTGTGGGAGAAGCCGTTGTCGTTGGCGATGAAGTGACCGTTGCTGTACCCAACATTTTCCGCGAGCCGCTTTGGGCGCCAAACGCAGGCTGCTGTTCCAGCAATAAAATCAGTATTAAAAACAGGGGAAAAACCAGTGAGATTGATGCGTGGTTAGTTTTTTTCATCTTGTGTTGCGCATTACCCTTTATGTTTGTTCTGTTTGCAATGCGCAACGCAAGATTTTACTCTTTTTCATCTAACGCCGCAACCCCGGGGAGTGTTTTGCCTTCCAAAAATTCGAGGCTGGCGCCGCCGCCGGTGGAAATGTGGCTCATTTTTTCCGACAATCCGGACAACTGCACTGCCGCCGCACTGTCGCCGCCACCGATGATGGTGGTCGCATTGTTCAGTTCTGCCAGCGCGCGCGCCACAGCAAACGTGCCTTCAGCAAATCGCGGAAACTCAAACACGCCCATCGGACCGTTCCATACCACAGTTTTCGCCGCCGCCAACCGGTTGGCAAAATGGGCGATGGT
>CAYZQQ010000299.1:0-4833 GCA_964480075.1 uncultured Anaerolineaceae bacterium | reverse complement strand
AACGGCGCACCCGCTACGATTTGGAAATGCTGCGCGAAATGGGCTACTGTTCCGGCATCGAAAATTATTCACGCCCGCTGTCGCAACGCCCGCCCGGCTCAACCCCGTGGACACTGCTGGATTATTTTCCCGACGATTTTCTGATGGTGGTGGACGAAAGCCACATGGGAGTTCCACAGATTCGCGGGATGTACAATGGTGACCGCGCCCGAAAAACCGTGCTGGTGGATTACGGATTCCGCCTGCCCAGCGCGCTCGATAATCGCCCGCTCACATTTGAGGAATGGGAAAGCCACGTTCATCAAATCATTTACACCACCGCCACGCCGGGACCGTATGAGAAAGAACACGCCGAGCAGATTGTGGAACAGCTCATCCGCCCCACCGGACTACTTGATCCACAGGTGGAAGTCCGCCCCACAGAGGGGCAGATTGACGACCTGCTGCACGAATTGAATTTACGGATTGAACGCGGTCAGCGCGCATTGGTGACCACGCTGACGAAACGAATGTCGGAGGATTTGGCGGAATATCTGATGGAAGCAGGGTTGAAAGTGCAGTACCTCCATAGCGATATTAAAACGCTGGAACGGGTGGAAATTCTGCGCGATTTACGGATGGGTGTGTTCGACGTGATCGTCGGCATCAATTTACTGCGCGAAGGGTTGGATTTACCGGAAGTGTCGCTGGTGGCAATTCTGGATGCGGACAAAGAGGGGTTTCTCCGTTCCGGAACCAGTTTAGTGCAAACCATCGGGCGGGCGGCGCGGCACGTGGAAGGCACGGTCATTATGTATGCCAACAAAATCACCAAGTCGATGAAATACGCCATTGATGAAACCAACCGCCGTCGCGAAAAACAAGAGGCATACAACCGCGCTCACGGCATCGAACCGCAATCTATTTTGAAGGAAATCCGGGACATGATTGCCCATGTGGAAGAGGAACAGCGCACACCCGCGCTCATCGCCGAATCGGGCGGGGAATATGTTATCAATGCGCCCATCCCCGCCGCTGAATTGCGGCGCACCATTGCAGAATTGCAAAAGCAGATGAAAGCCGCCGCCAAAGAGTTGGCATTTGAAAAAGCCGCCCTCATTCGCGACCAGATATTTGAAATGGAGCAGTTGCTGGAAGTGACGGAAATGGATGACTCGCGCCCGGAATGGGAGAAGTCAATCCGAAAATAATCATTTGCACGGCAGTTGCCATAGTAATTTAAAGTAGGGGTAGCTCGCGAGCCGCCCCTACGATTTTTTGGGATGCGTAATAGGCAACCCTTGTGGTTGCCCCACAAATTTCACTGCGTTTTTACAATATCGATTCGCCAAAAAGCGATGCCACCAATTCCACGGCGATTTCCGCCGTGCGGTTGCGCTGGTCGAGAATGGGATTCACTTCGACCACATCCATCGACGCGACTTTGCCCGTATCGGCGATGATTTCCATCAGCAAATGCGCCTCGCGATACGTCAATCCCCCCGGCACAGGTGTACCGACCCCCGGCGCCTCACGCGGGTCGAGGCTGTCGGCATCGAAGCTGATGTGCAGTTGTGTGTGATGCCGCAGTTGGCGCAACGCTTCGTTTGCCACCGCCGCAATGCCGCGTTCATCAATTTCGCGCATGGTATAAATGCCGATATTGGCTTCTTGCAGCAATTTTCGCTCGCCGATATCCAAATCACGAATGGCGATGAGCACCACATCCGGCGCGGAAAGTTTGGGACCGGGTCGTCCCACGTTGATCAATTCCGGTGCGCCGCGCCCCATCAGTGCAGCCAACGGCATGCCGTGAATATTTCCGCTCGGTGATGTTTCAGGGATGTTGAAATCGGCGTGCGCGTCAATCCACAGTACGCCTGCGGGCGCATCGTGCGTCACCCCGCCGATGGTTCCCGCCGCGATGGAATGGTCGCCACCGAGAAAGAGCGGGCGAAATCCGTCCGCCACAGCCTGCCGACCCGTTTCATAGAGCGCCTCGCAGGTTTTTACCACCGCCGGAAGATACGACATTCCGCCAGCGTGCGGCAGCGTGTCACGCACGGGAACCTGAATATTACCCGCGTCTTCCACTGTACACCCCAGTTTTTCCAGCCGTTTGAACAGCCCCGCATACCGCAATGCGCTTGGACCCATATCCACGCCCCGCCGCGACTGCCCCAAATCCATCCGTGCGCCAAGTATCCGAATTGGTGTTGTCATAGTTCATTCCTTTCTTTGGTTTCAGGTTCAAAGTTTCAAGCTGATTGACTGACAAAACTTGGGAACATACTTTTCTCCACCAAAAAGAACGTATGTCATTCCCGCTTTCGCGGGAATCCATAGGGTTTCGCCTGTGGATACCGGATATTTCCCTGCGGGAAATTCCAGTATGACATTAAAATTTGTGACTGAATTACTGTAAAATCAATAGTTTCAACAACATAATCCGGGTGGATCTGCAAAGACCTGTGTTAAAAAAAGATTTATCAGTCAATCAAGGTTTCAAGTTTCAAGTCCCAAATCATCACGTTTCACGCTTCACAAATTACCAATCTCCAATAACCACCACTAATTGTATCTATTTTTGGTGTTTTGCCATATCGGATATATAAATATGAAAACTATTTTGAAATGGAGACCACTGTGGCATGGTATCTTTACATCGCTGTGATTGCCGCCGGATTTGCGGCGGGGTTCATCAACACGTTAGCCGGGAGCGGCTCGCTCATCACCCTGCCGGTGCTGATTTTTCTGGGATTGCCGCCCACCGTTGCCAACGGCACCAATCGGGTGGCAATTCTGATTCAAAATATCGTCACTACCGACAGTTTCCGCCGCCAAAAAGTGCTGGATTGGCGTGGCGGCATTCAGCTTGCCATCCCCGCCATCGCCGGCTCGCTCATCGGGGCGCAAATTGCTGTCAATTTGGATGAAACGATGATGCGCCGCGCCATCGGGCTGTTGATGGTGGTCATGCTGGTGGTGATTCTGGTCAACCCCAAACGCTGGTTGCACGGCAAAAGCGACACCCTCGGCGGGCGAATGACATGGCAGCAGGCAATCATTTTCTTCGGCATTGGCATTTACGGCGGGTTCATTCAAGCCGGGGTGGGGATTTTCCTACTGGCGGGGCTGGTTCTCGGCGCGGGATACAACCTTGTGCGCGCCAACGCCGTCAAAGTGATGATTGTGCTGGCGTTCACCGTTTTTGCGCTGGCTGTTTTTGTGCTGAACGGTCAGGTGAATTGGGGTGTCGGGTTGCTGCTGGCGGTCGGAAATGCCAGCGGCGGCTGGGTAGCATCGAAAATGGCGGTGGAGCGCGGCGCGGGTTTCGTGCGCTGGCTGCTCATCGCGGTGATTGTCGTGTCGGCGGCAAAATTACTCGGCGTGTTCGATTGGGTGGGCGGGCTGTTTTAGAATATCCGCAACACCGCCAGCACACCCGGCAAAACGAGCAGGGCATCCACCCAGAATTGCCCCGCCGGTGAGCCTTCCAGCCAGCCCGCTGCGCCGAACCCCAATGCGGCGCACAGCACTGCCGGAACGGCAAGCGTCACCGCCCCCGCTGAAACCGCCGCAAGTGCCGCCACTGCTGCGATTGCACCCGCTACCCGTGCCGCCGCCTGTGCGCCCAACCGGGTGGACAGCCCATGCACGCCCGCACGGGCATCCGCCACCACGTCCGGCACATCGCACAGAGTTGCCGCCGCGTAAATCGTCAGAAACACCGCCGCCGCGCCAAAAATCACCGGCGGGGTAAATGGCAGGCTATCAAAGGGAAGTTCCACCACCGCCAGCGTCCACGCCAGCGCAGTTAGTAAATTTTTGGGAATAAATTGTTTCAGCGGAATGTAAAACAGTCCCAATCCCGCCAGTATCGCCACCATGGGCAACAACGGGCGATGAAAAGCCACCGCCAGCAGAATCCCACATCCCCCCACAGCAAGATGTGCCAATCGCCCCACCGACACAGCGCCCCCATCCCGCCGCGAATCCATCAGCCGGTCCCAAGCATAGGCGGTATAAATGCCGCTCATCGCTGCGAGTAACCCCCAGCCGTGCGGCTGCAATTGCCAGAATTGCGCCAGTGCAACCCCATAGCTCCACCCGACCAACGGCAAAATCAGCGGGTGCAGTATCTCTCTCGCGCATGCTAAATTTTTAATACCAAAACCTCAATCACGCCGATAAAACCCGCGCCAGCCACGCGCGCAGAGCCTTCATCGCCGCAGAATTCATTTTATGCCCCACCGGATATTCGCCATAGGTCACCTCTGCGCCCAACCGCGAAAACGTGTCCAGCGCGGTGCGCGCCGCAGCCACCGGAACCAGCGTGTCTTCTGTGCCGTGGGCAATAAATACCGGAAAGCCGTCCGGCAGGGGTTGGGGCGAAAGGGTATCCGGCAACGGCGGCACGGCTCCGGCCAGCGACGCCACGCCGCACACCGCATCAGGGTGGGCAAGCGTGAAGGCATTCCCCGCCATTGCCCCTTGACTAAACCCCGCCAGCACAATTCTTTCCGGGTCGATGGGGTACACGTCGGGCATCACCCGTACAAATTGGCGCAAACTTGCCACCGCCGCGGTGAAGGTGTCGGCAGTGGCGCGCCCGTTCTGCGGATTGTAGTTGAACCAGAAATAGCCGTCGCCTGTAGACAGAGTCAGCGGGGCGCGGGGGGTTACAATCGCCACCCCGGCGGGTACAAGCCGCGCGAAAATCCACATTGCGGCTTCATTGCCGCCCCAGCCGTGCGCCAGAATCACCAGCGGCACGCGGCGGGCGTTGTCCGCTGCGGCGGGAATTTTGGCGTAATGCGTCAATCCGGCAAGCTGAAAAATCGGGCTGCCGTC
>CAYZQQ010000298.1:0-4835 GCA_964480075.1 uncultured Anaerolineaceae bacterium | reverse complement strand
ATTCAAGGCGGCTCGTCGCGCAATTACATCATCGCCAAAAGCCTGATGTACAGCGAACCCGCCACGTGGCATTCGCTGATGGAAAAGCTGTCCATTCTGGTGGGCGAATATCTGTTTGCGCAAGCCGAAGCGGGCGCGCAGGTGTTGCAACTGTTCGACAGTTGGGTGGGCGCACTCTCGCCCGCCGATTACCGCGAGTACGTCCTGCCGCACTCTGCGCGCGCGATTGCCCGCGCCAAAGAATCGGGTGTGCCGGTGATTCATTTCGGCACCAATACCAGCGGCATGCTGCCGCTCATCAAAGAGGCAGGCGGTGATGTCATCGGCGTGGATTGGCGCATTGAGATGGCGGACGCGCGGAAAATCCTCGGCACGGATGTGGCAATGCAAGGCAACCTCGACCCGGTGACGCTTTTTGCGCCCTCGGATGTGCTGAAAAAACGCGCCGCCGCCGTCATCGACCAGATGCGCGGCCATCCGGGCTTCATCTTCAATTTGGGGCACGGGCTGTTGAAAGAAACGCCAACCGGAAAAGTCGCCGAACTGGTCAATTTTGTACATGAATATTCGAGCCAAAAATAAGTCATCACGAATACCACAAATTTACAAATGACACGAATGGGTAAAATTAATTTTGATGAGATTTGTGTCACTCGCTATTCGTCATTCGCTATTATTGGAGATAGAAATGTCGCATTCACAGGAGTTTGATGCCCTACTCGTCTTCTCCTTTGGCGGGCCGGAAGGGCAGGAAGATGTCATTCCGTTTCTGGAAGGCATTGTCGGCACACGTGTGCCGCGTGCCCGGCTGGAAGCCATCGCCGAGCATTATCGGTTGCTTGACGGTGTCAGCCCCATCAATGCGCAAAACCGCGCCCTGATTGCCGCGCTGGAAGCCGACTTCGCCGCGCACGGGCTGGAGTTGCCCATCTATTTCGGCAACCGTTTTTGGCACCCTCTGCTGACTGACACCTTGCGCCAAATGGCCGCCGACGGCGTGCGCCGCGCGCGGGTGTTCATCACCTCGGCGTATGAATCGGAAGCAGGATATCAGGTCTATCTGGATGACATAGCCGCCGCCCGTGCGGAACTCGGCGCGGATGCCCCGGAACTGTTCCCCATGCCCGTTTTTTGCGAAAATCCGGAATTCATCGCCACCGTGACCGAGCGTGTGCGCGACGCGCTGGCTCAACTTCCCGAAGGTACAGAACACATCGCCTTCACCGCGCACAGCATTCCCATCAGCATGGCCGAGCGCAGCCCGTATGTGTCGCAATTGCAGGCCGTGGCAGAAGCCGTGGCAGAAGCCGTGGATGCGCCGGACTGGGCGTTGGTGTATCAGAGCCGCAGCGGGCCGCCGCACCAACCCTGGCTGGAACCGGACATCGGCGACCACCTCGAAGCGCTGGCAGAGCGGGGCGTGAAAAACGTGGTCATTGCGCCCATCGGCTTCATTTCCGACCATATGGAAGTGGTGTACGACCTCGACACCGAGGCGAAAGCCAAAGCCGCCGAACTCGGCATGGAAATGGTTCGCGCTCAAACCGTCGGCACCCATCCCCGTTTCGTGACTATGATTCGGGAGATGGTGGAGAAGATACTTCGTGATGCGTGAAAACGTGATTCATGATGATAATCTTTTCACGCTTCACGTATCACGAAACCACCACCAATTGCAATTTTGAAACATGGAACCAAAAACTATGATCCATATCGTAATCATTGGCGGCGGGATTTCCGGACTGGCAACCGCCCATTATCTGCAAAAATACGCCGCCGAAAACAACCAAGATATCACTTACACGCTGGTGGAAAAAGACGCCAAATTCGGCGGGAAAATCGTCACCAATACCGAAGGCGGCTTTGTCATCGAAGGTGGGCCGGATTCATTCATCAGCCAAAAACCGTGGGCATACAAATTGGCAATTGAACTGGGGCTGAAAGACCGGCTCACCGGCACAAACGACGACCGCCGCAAAACCTATGTCGTCCACAAAGGGAAACTGCGCCCTCTGCCCGACGGCGTGATGCTCATCATCCCCACCCGGTTCATGCCGTTTGCCCTCTCGCCGCTGATTTCGCCGCTGGGTAAACTGCGGATGGGTATGGATTTGTTCATCCCCCCAAAAACGGACGACGCGGACGAAAGCCTGTCCGATTTCATCACCCGCCGGTTGGGAAAAGAGGCGCTCGACAAAATTGCCGAGCCGTTGATGGCGGGCATTTATGTCGCCGACCCGATGCGGTTGAGCCTGAAAAGCACGTTTCCGCGCTTCATTGCGATGGAGAAAAAATACGGCAGTCTCATCAAAGGGATGTTGAGCCAGATGAAAGCACGGGCGCAGGCGGCGCAAAACGGCAATTCCGCCCCGAAATTACCGCTGTTCATGACCCTGCGCGGCGGGCTGACCGAACTGGTGGACACGCTGGTGGACAATCTCACCGGCGAGTTGATTTCCAACGTGCGGGTGGATGCGATTTCCCGTGCGGACGATGGCAGGTACACGGTAGAATTGTCGAACGGCAAAGTGCGGCAGGCGGACAAAGTGGTCATCGCCACCCCGGCATACATTGCCGCCAATTTACTGCAATCCCATTCGGCAGAATTGGCGACCGAACTGCGGCAAATTCGCTATTTGTTCACCGCCACCGTGTCGCTGGCGTTCAATCGGAATGAATTTGACCACCCGCTCGACGGATTCGGCTTTGTCGTGCCGAAAAGCGAAGACTGCAAATTGATGGCTTGCACGTGGGTTTCCACCAAATTCAGCGGGCGTGCGCCGGATGATCAGGTGCTGTTGCGGGTGTTCATCGGCGGGTATAAGCGGGAAGAATTGGTTGACCTGCCCGATGATGAGTTGGTGGCGCTGGTGCGCGGCGAACTCCGCAAGCTGATGGGCATTTCCGCCGAACCGACCCGCGCCGAAATTTACCACTGGCGCAAATCAAACGCGCAGTACGATGTGGGACATATGGAGCGGGTAGACCACATTGACCGGCTCGCCGCCGAAGCTCTGCCGAATGTGCATTTCACCGGCAGTGCCTTCCGCGGCGTGGGCATTCCCGATTGCATTCGGCAAGGGGAAGAAACGGCAAAATTAATTGTGAATGGATAACAAGTGAATCAGCTATCTTGATATTGCTAACTGAAGGAGGCGATATGACATCTTCATCTTTCAAATCAAAACGAATATCAAAAACAAGTACCATCGCCCTGAATGCGCCGATTGAAGAAGTATTTCCACTCTTTGGCCCCATCAGAGAACGCGAGTGGGCTCCAGGGTGGGATCCTCAGATAATCTATTCAAAATCAAGTCTGATTGAAGAGCATATGGTTTTCAAAACACCTTCCCACCACGGACACGGCGAATCTGATTTTATTTGGACAGTATCGAAATATCTGCCGGAGCAAACACTCATAGAGTATACCGTTATTACCACGGAAAGATTATGGTGGATTACAGTTCAATGCGCAGAGGATATTCCAAATCAAACAACCAAAGCAGAAATTACATACACTTACACAGGGCTGACTGAAATGGGCAATGCAATCAATGAAAGAGCACTCGAATTGATGTTTGCTCACAATCTCAAAGACTGGGAAGACGCTATCAATCATTTCCTTAAAACGGGAGAAAAGCAAAAACACCATTAGCCCTCTCGCGCGCAGGTAATTGAGAACTCTTCATTGGCACAAGAGCGAAAGTTACGCACGCCAGTCACATTTAATTTTCTGCATTTCAGGAGCATTTAAATGCAAACAACCAAATCTCAACAACTATTTTCCGAAGCAAAAAAAGTCATTCCCGGCGGAGTGAACTCCCCCGTGCGGGCGTTCCGCAGTGTGGGCGGCAACCCGCTGTTCATCGACCATGCGTCGGGTGCATATTTATTCGACGCGGACGGCAACCGCTACATTGATTATGTGCTGAGCTGGGGTCCGTTGGTACTCGGACATGCCCATCCCGATGTGATTGCCGCCGTGAAAGCCGCCGCCGAACGCGGCACAAGTTACGGCGCACCCACCGCCATCGAAACGGAACTGGCGGAAGTGGTGTGCGAACTGGTTCCCTCCGCGGAGATGGTGCGCTTTGTCAACAGCGGCACCGAAGCAACTATGAGCGCCATTCGGCTGGCGCGAGCCTTCACCGGACGCGACAAAATCATCAAATTTGCGGGCAACTATCACGGGCACGGCGACATGCTGCTGGTGAAAGCCGGTTCCGGTGTGGCAACCCTCGGCCTGCCCGACAGCCCCGGCGTGCCGAGCGGCACGGCGCAGGACACCCTCATCGCCGATTACAACAATCTCGACAGCGTGCGCGCGCTCTTTGCCGCCAATCCCGGCCAGATCGCCGCCATCATCGTCGAGCCGGTAGCGGGCAATATGGGCGTCGTCCCCCCCGCCGACGGGTTTTTGGAGGGCTTGCGCGCCATCACTGAAACCGAAGGGGCGTTGCTGATTTTCGATGAAGTGATGACCGGCTTCCGCGTGGCGCTGGACGGGGCACAGGGATTGTACGGCGTCATCCCCGACCTAACGACGCTGGGCAAAGTCATCGGTGGCGGACTGCCCGTGGGCGCGTACGCGGGCAAAGCCGAAATTATGCGGATGGTCGCGCCCGCCGGAACGATGTATCAAGCCGGCACACTGAGCGGTAATCCACTGGCGATGACCGCCGGGCTGGAAACGCTAAAACTCCTGCGGCAACCGGGCGTGTTCGATAGCATAGTCGCCAACGTGAAAAAACTCGGCGCGGGCATCGGCGCGGCGGCGAAAAAAGCGGGCATTCCCGTGTACCAGACGCAGGTCGGCACCATGTTCTGCACCTATT
>CAYZQQ010000297.1:0-4839 GCA_964480075.1 uncultured Anaerolineaceae bacterium | reverse complement strand
GATGTTCTATTCCGACTTGGCAACTCAAAGCGTTTATCCAAAGCGGGAATTGCTGCGGCAGCAATACCGGTGACAATCCACACCGTGACGAACGCCGGTGGAATGAGTACGGTTCGCAGCAGGGGGAAGGCAATTTGGTTCACCAATAGTAACAGCGCCGCGGCGATACCTCCGCCAATTCCCGCTTTAATCGCCGCATTTAACAGCGAATTGATGGTTTTATTAATTACTTTTTGGCTTTTCGATGATTGCACCGTCAAAAGTTGCTCCTGTTATTATCCACCGTGGTAGAAAAATTACGAAACGCATTATAGCACATTTAATAAAATAGGCTAAACGTCCACCAATTGGTGATGGTAGAAATTCAGCGGGGGCGGAGACTCTATTAATTATGGGTCTTTGGGAATTCAGGGGGTTTGTCATTGCGAGGCGTGTTTTTTGCGCCGAAGCAATCTCCGATTACGCTTACGGGGATTGCTTCGTTGCGCGCGCAATGACATTTTACCTATCCCCTCTGAGTTCCGGTTGAGCCGAATAAATCAGCCAATTTGAGCCACTACCTTATTTTCAAGTTTGCCAAAGAGATTTGACAACGAATTACGACGTGCTATACTTTTCCTTCGTAATATTTATTGATACGAAATATTGTTAGGAAAAAATTATGTTTGAAGAAACAACTGACCCACATCATACGCGCGTGCGACTGGTTCAGCAACAAATGTTCACCTTAATGTGGCTGGGGATGAAACAATTTGTGGGACACTTGCAGCGTTATGGATTGACGCAACCGCAATTTGTCACACTGGCAGCGCTGGTACATCACTCAAAACCCGCCACGATGCAGGAACTTACCAAAGTGGCGTTACAAGATGCTCCCACCATGACCGGCATTGTCAACCGGTTGCTGAAAATGGAAGTCGTGCAGCGTACTCGCAGCGAGACCGACCGGCGCGTGGTGCTGGTGGAAGCTACACCCGCCGGTGGGGAACTCATCGAAAAAGTAATTTGTGAGATGGAGCAAACAAGCCCCGTATCTTTTTACGGGTTACCCGATGAAGATTTGGACAAACTGGAGAATATCCTCGATGAAATATTGCTGATACTTTTAAAGCAAAGCTCCTATGCGCAGCAAACTTCGCTGGAACAAGCCAAACAATGGCTGCAAACCTTTGCCGGTGACCCGATTCAATTTGTCAAAAATCAGGATAACATACTTTCCAATTCAACATTATTATAACCATTGGAGCGATTTATATGCATAAGAAAACACCTATCAGTTTAATGATGATAGCACTATTGGCTATTGTGATTGCCGGTTGCAGCACCTCGCAGGCTGCTGCTCCCGTGGCACAAGCTAGTGTTCCCGATACCCCTCCGGCGCCGGTAGAAGTTTCTCCGGTGAGCACGGGGAATATCGCCAGCATTCTTAACTATTCCGGCGACTTGAAACCGGTGAACAGTCTTTCGCTGGTGAGCATTGTATCCGGCGCAATTGAAGAAGTGATGGTCGAAGCGGGCGACGAAGTTCGCGCCGGCGACCCCATTTTGCGCATTGAAGATACCATTTACCGCGCTCAGCTGAAGCAGGCGGAAGCCGGATTGACTGTGGCGCAGACAAATCTGCAAAAAATGCTCAACGGTCCCCGCCAGGAACAAATTGAGCTGGCAAAAGTCGGATTGGATGCCGCCAAAGCACAATTGGCTGGCGTGACAACTATGACCGATAGCGAAAAAACCGTCGCGGCGGCGCAGTTGGCGCAGGCAGAAGCCGCACTGAGACTGGCGCAATCGCAGTACGATAAAATTAAGTGGGCGGGGCAAGCAAGTATGACCCCGCAAGCATTACAGCTCCAGCAGGCAACCATCGCATACGATACCGCCAAAGCCGCATACGATTTGCAAGCCAACCCCGATGATACCACGCTGGCACAATTGCGCGCGGGCATTCGTCGAGCTGAATTGAATTTGCAAATGGCGGAAGACCCTTTTACCGATGAGGATTATGCGCTGGCGCGAGCGGGTGTGTCGCAGGCAGAAGGGGTGGTGGCATTGGCGCAATATCAGGTGGATAATGTGATTTTGCGTGCCCCGTTTGACGGCATCATCGCCGAAGTGTATGCCACCGTTGGTAGCGTGGGGGGACCGCAGTTGCCAGCCGTAAAACTTATTTCCAAAAATCTGGAAGTGAAAATAGAAATTCCCGAAAACCAGATTCCGCAACTGTATAAAGAGCAACCTGCCGCACTGCGGGTGTCGGCGTTCCCCGGTGAAGGTTTTCCGGGATTTGTAAAAACCATCGCCCCCGCCGCCGATACGAAAAGCCATACTTTCTCGACGGATATTGGCGTGCAGAATGACGGCGCTAAATTGCGTGCCGGCATGTTTGCCGATGTGTCGCTGCTACTGGATGAACGCGCCAACGTAATTTTGGTGTCGCGCTCGGCGATAACGGAGGTGGATGGGCAAACAGTGGTGTATGTGGTCTCTGCGGATGAGCAATCGGTGGTGATGCGCCCCGTGACAACCGGCTTGACCGATGATGGGCGTATTGAAATTACCGATGGGCTATCGGTGGGCGAAACCATCGTCACGGCAGGATTGTCCAATCTTTCCGATGGTGCGGCAATTGAAATTACCGCGCGGGCGCAATAATTTTTAATAGACCACTTGCAGAAGTCATTGTAGGTCACGTTTTTAAGGTGACACATTGGCAATTCGTCACGTTACCAGCGTGACCTACATATCTATGCAAGATGTTCAATACAAAATTGGTAGCGAAATGCTATCTGAGGTGATTTTATGGAACTATTGACACGGTTGTCGGTCAAACGACCGTTGACTATTTTGATGCTGATTGTCTCACTGGCGGTACTCGGTTGGCGGGGATTCACGCTGATGAAAGTTGACCGTTTTCCGGCGATTGACTTTCCGATTGTGTCGGTGGTGGTGGCATACCCCGGCGCATCGCCACAGGATGTTGAAGCGCAGGTTGTCAAACCGATTGAAGATGCAGTATCCGGTATTGCCGGGTTGGATTACATTCGATCTGCGTCAAACGAGGGCTTGGGATTTGTGGTCATCGCATTTTTGGACGGGGTGGACGGCAATCAAGCCGCCACCGACGTTGAGCGGCAGGTGGCAACCATCAAAGGGACACTCCCCGATGATGCGTTTGACCCATCGGTGGTAAAGGCAGATTTTAACGCTATTCCCATTATGAATATTATTTTGAGCGGTTCGCAATCGCAGGATGAGCTGTTCAAAATTGCCGACGATGACATCAAACCGGCGCTGCAATCCATCAAAGGTGTGGCATCGGTATCCGTGGCAGGCGGGCGCGACCGCATCATCGCGGTTAAGCTCAATGCGCAAAAGATGACCGCGTATGATTTGCCCATCAGCAGTATCAACCAAACTTTTGCCATCAACAACCTGACTTTCCCCATCGGGTCGCTGGAAGAAGGACGGCTAAAAAGCAGTATCCGCTCTGAAGGCAGTTTTCAATCGCTGGCAGAAATAAATAATATGGTGCTGTCCGGCGGAGCGAACCCCCGTGGCGGCGGGGGCGGCGGTCCTCCGGCTCCGGCAGGCAGCGATACCGGTGGACTGGTGTATGTCCGCGATGTTGCAACCGTCGATGAATCGTTTGAAGATACATCCATATTGCAGCGCTATAACGGGCAGGATACCGTGGTTATCAGTGTGGTAAAAGCCACCGATGCCAATGTCATTGAAGTGGCAGATACCGTTCGCAAACGGCTGGGCGGGTTGAATGCATCGCTGCCCGGTGACGCAGAAGCGGTCATCGTCAGCGACGACTCCGGATTCATCAAAAACTCGGTCAATTCGGTGGAAGAAGATTTGATTTTGGCAATTCTGGTGACCGGATTGGTGATGCTGGTGTTTTTGCACACCATTCGCAGCACATTTATTGTGTTGCTGGCAATTCCAACTTCTCTGCTTTCTACGTTTTTGGTGATGTGGGCGCTGGGTTACACGCTGAATGTGCTGACTCTGCTGGCGCTGACGCTTATCATCGGTATTTTGGTGGATGATTCAATTGTGGTGCTGGAAAATATCGAGCGCCACTTGAAAATGAAGAAAGACCCCAAACAAGCCGCCATTGACGGACGCGCGGAAATTGGTGGCGCAGCGGTGGCTATCACGCTGGTGGATGTGGTGGTGTATGTGCCGGTGGCGTTTACCAGCGGTATCATCGGGCAGTTTTTCCGCTCGTATGGTATCACCATCGCCGTGGCGACGCTGTTTTCGCTGTTCATGTCATTCACCCTGACGCCCATGCTGGCGGCATACTGGCTAAAAGATGAACGATTCCCCGAACAGGCACGGAAAGGTGTGACGGGATGGTTGGGTAAACTTTTCAAGCCGGTTGGCTGGCTGTGGGATAAATTTACGGTCGGCTGGGAAAAAGGATTCGATTTTTTTGCGAATTTGTATGCAAAAGTGATTTCTATTTCACTGCACAATGCCTGGACGCAATTGCTCACGCTGATTATCGCGTTTGCAGTGTTGGCGGCATCGTTGCTATTGGCGCCCGGAATTGGCTTTGAGTTCGCTCCACAGGAGGATGACGGACAATTTACGGTGAATGTTGAAATGCCACCGGCGACCAGATTGGATGTAACGAACAATGTGGCACGCGAAGTGGAGCAACTGGTATTGCAAAATGTTCCCGAATCGGTTAGCTTGCTCACGCGTGTCGGCGGCGGCGCAAGCGGCACCAGCATCTTCTCCGGCGGTTCCAGCGGCGGAAACACCGCATCGGTTTTTGTGCAGGTGGTCAATAAAAATGACCGCACTCGCTCATTGCAGCAGATT
>CAYZQQ010000296.1:0-4845 GCA_964480075.1 uncultured Anaerolineaceae bacterium | reverse complement strand
ATGTTGAGACTATTCGCCACCCAAAAAATGAATTAAAGGCATTATGTCCGGCTTTCAATGAGGTTTGTGATGGGGGGAAAATACTTAATAATTTAGATGTTGAATATATTTTGGCTAAACCTGATTCTTGCGCATCGCTTAGAACATTATTTGCATGGTGTGTCGCAGTCTTGACGAAATATTATATAAATTTGCAGTATTGCAAATCTATGAGTTGGGAAGAGAAGTACAAAATTGATGCAGGGAGATATTTTGAAATAACTAAACCCCAATTAGACGCCTTCTCACCAGATTGAGAAATCAGGAGCAAAACTTATGTCTTCAAAACTCGTCAAAAACGCCGCCGGGCGGCTGGTTCCCACCGCAGTGAACGGTCAACCCGCGATTCCATTTCAAGGGGTGGGGAAATACCGCCCCACGGGACGAAAATATGGCGCACCCATTGCCACCTGCGCCGATTATCCCGCCGATGGCGACAAACGCCAGCCCGATTTACGCGCCGCACTCATCGCCGCCGGCCTGCGCGACGGGATGACCATTTCCACCCATCACCATTTCCGCAACGGCGATTTAATCGCCAATCAGATTTTCGATATCGCCGCCGAATTGGGCGTGAAAGATTTGGTCTGGTTTCCCTCCGCGTCCTTCCCGTGTCACGCACCCATCATCAGCCATTTGGAAAGTGGTGTTGTCCACCACATTGAAGGCAGTATGAACGGCCCGCTCGGCAAATTTGCTTCCGAAGGGAAAATGCGCGGGCTGGGCGTGTTGCGCTCGCACGGCGGGCGGTATCAGGCGGTGCAGGACGGCGAAATGCACATCGACATTGCCGTGATTGCCGCGCCCACCGCCGACTTTTTCGGCAATGCCAACGGGCTGACCGGACCGTCGGCGTGTGGGTTGCTTGGGTTCGCGCTGGCAGATTCGCAGTATGCCGATAAAGTGATTGTGGCGACGGATAACCTCGTGCCGTTTCCGTGTCTGCCGTGGCAAATTCAAGGCAACAATGTGGATTTTGTGGTCGAAATGGAACAAATCGGCATTCCCGAAAAAATTGTTTCCGGCACAACCCGCATCACCAAAAGCCCCGACCGGCTCTATATCGCCGAACTGACCGCCAAATTCTGTGACGCGGCGGGACTCATCCGCGACGGTTTTTCGTTTCAGGCGGGGGCGGGTGGCACATCGCTGGCAATCGGCAACTATTTTGGCGAAATTATGCGCGAAAAAGGCATCAAAGCCAGTTTTGCGCGGGGTGGCAGCAATGAATATCTGGTTGAAATGCTGGAAGAGGGGCTGGTCGGCGCCATTCTGGACGGCCAAACCTTCGATTTGGACGGCGTGCGTTCCATGCGCGAAAATCCCGCACACACCAACACCAGCCCTTTCACCAGTTACAATTATCACAGCAAAGGCAATTTCGCCTCCATGCTCGACATTGCCATTTTGGGCGCAACCGAAGTGGATGTGAATTTCAATGGCAACGTCGTCACCCATTCCGACGGCTATCTGCTGCACGGTATCGGCGGCTGGCAAAACGCGCTGTTCGGCAAAACGGTTATCCTGCCGATTCCCCTTTTCCGCGACCGCATTCCCGTGATTCGGGACGAAGTGACCACGCTGGTGGGACCCGGCGAATTGATTGACGTGATTGTCACCGAGCGCGGCATCGCCATCAACCCCCGCCGCACCGACTTGATTGAGGCAACCAAAAATTCCGGCTTGCCCATCAAATCTATCCATGAATTGAAAGCCGAAGCCGAGCGAATTTGCGGCAAACCGCAGCCCCCCGCGCTGGAAGATGACATCATCGCTGTAATAAAGTGGGTGGACGGCACGGTGATTGATTCGGTGCGGGCAGTGAAAAGTGAATAACGAATAATGAAAAATATATTGGGTGAAAAAAGTTATGCGTTTGCGCTGCGGATTGTGAAATTATAGATATATCTGGCTGCGGAACAAAAGGAATTTGTGTTGAGTAAACAAATTTTGCGCTCCGGGACGGCTGTCGGCGCATTGGTTCGGGAAGCTGAATTTGGACAATCGAAAGCGGATTTTGTCAGCAAATTAAGCATTGCATTAAAGGAAGCAAACGAAACAAAATACTGGCTGATGTTGCTGAAAGATGGTGGATACATTACCCCCCAAATGTATGAGAGCCTCATCCCGGATGTGGATGAATTGTTGCGATTATTGATTTCAAGTGTAAAAACTGCCAAAAATAACGTTTAGAATTGAACAGTCGAAAATTATTCATTATTTACTGTTCATTATTCATTAAAAAAACAGGAGAAAAAAATGAAACGCACCATCGTATCCATGCCCGGTGACGGAATCGGGCAAATTGTACTGCCGGAAGCCATCCGCGTGCTGGATGCCGCCGGATTTGACGCCGAATACATCCACGCCGACATCGGCTGGGAGTTTTGGTGTACACAGGGCAATCCGTTGCCGCAACGCACGCTCGACCTGCTGGCGGAGCACAAGCTCGGATTGTTTGGCGCGATTACCTCCAAGCCCAAAACCGAAGCAGACGCGGAACTCAACCCCGCCCTGCGCGACAAAGGGCTGGTCTATTTCAGCCCCATCGTGGCGATGCGCCAGCATTTCAATTTGGATATTTCCATTCGCCCGTGCCGGAGTTTTACGGGCAACCCGCTCAATTTCATTCGCCGAAGTGCCGATGGCGGGGTGGAAGAGCCGCCGGTGAACGCGGTTATTTTCCGCCAGAACACCGAAGGGCTGTACGGCGGTGTGGAATGGTCGAACCCGCCGCAGCAGGTGTATGATGCACTGATGACTCATCCCAAAATGCAGAATTTCGCCGGTGTGCCGAAAGAAGATTTGGCAATTTCCACCCGCATTTTCACCCGCCCCGCCACCGAGCGCATTATTCGCGAAGCCTTTGCTTATGCAGATAAATTCGGCTACAAAAATGTTACGCTGTGTGAAAAACCGAATGTGCTGCGCGAAACATCCGGCATGGCGCTCGCCATTTGCCGCGACGTGCAGCAGGAATATCCGCACATTGAATTGTGGAACACCAACATTGACGCGCAGATGATGTGGCTCACCAAAAACCCCGAAAATTACGGCGTGATTGTGGCGGGCAACATGTTCGGCGACATCATTTCCGATGGATTCGCCGGGCTGGTGGGCGGACTCGGCTTCGCGTGCAGTGCGAATATCGGGGCGGATGTGGCGGTCTTTGAGCCGACACACGGCTCTGCACCGAAATACGCCGATTACCCCACCCCCATCGTCAACCCGATTGCCATGATTCTGTCGGCGGGCATGATGCTCGACCACATCGGCGAAACGGAAACAGCGGACCGCATTCGCGCGGCAGTGGCGGCAGTGGTGTCGGAGGGGAACGTTCGCACGTATGATATGATGAAATTGCGCGGTGCGCCCGACGTGGTTGAAAAAGGCGCTGCGTCCACATCACAGATGACCGGCGCGATTATTGCAAAGTTAGCGTAATACGTGAAACGTGAAGCGTGATTTTCGCGTATCATGTTTTCACGTTTCACAGGCGACGAAAGGAGCCAACCATGACCGTACAAAACCTCTGGGGCGAAGAACTCGCCTGGATTGAAAACGACGACCTGCGCGAAAAAACTGAGCGGGTGTGGCAACTGGCGCTGGAACGGAGCGTCCTTTCGGCGGAAGATTTGCACCGCATTCCTTTCACGCTGAAAGCCGGACCCGATATGCACGTCAGTTTTATGGCGCACAAACGCGCCGTGGTGCATGTGGCGAAAGATTCTGCCCTCACCATGCGTCTGTTTTTTAAGGATGATCTGCCTATCGATTTGGATACCGTCATCGCCGGGGCAATTTTGTGCGATGTGGGCAAGTTGTTGGAATATGAACTTGATGACAACGGCAACTCGGTGCAGGGGGCGTATGGCAAATATGTGCGCCACCCGTTTTCCGGCGTATCGCTGGCGGAAGAATGCGGCATCCCGCCCGAAGTGACGCACATCATCGCCGCCCACGCCGCCGAAGGCGACCTCATCAAACGCACCACCGAAGCCTACATCGTCCATCACGCCGATTTTATGACCTTTTTGCCGTTCAAAGAGCGGTTGGAAGTGTAGATGTGACACGTGAAAACGTGAAGACGTGATTTGACAAATTTACTGTGCAATTCAACGCATCACGCATCACGCAGGAGTAACCAATGGCACAAACTATAATCGAAAAAATCATCGCCAACCACAGCGACCAACCGGCCGTGAAACCCGGCGATATTGTGGACATCACCATCGATGTGCGGGTGGCGCGCGATTTTGGCGGGCCGAATGTGGTTAAAAATCTGCGGGAACACAATCTGCCCATTGACGATCCCGCCAAAACGTTTTTCACGTTTGATACCAATCCCACCGGCTCCGACCAGAAATACGCCGCGAACCAGCAGGTTTGCCGGGTGTTCGCCCGCGAGCGGGGGATAAAAGTGTACGACATCAACGCCGGAATCGGCACACACACCGTCATTGACGCGGGGTTGGTGGTGCCGGGCGCAACCGCCGTTTCCACCGATTCGCACGCCAACATTTTGGGCGCCATCGGCGCGTTTGGGCAGGGCATGGGCGACCGCGACATCGCGGCGGTTTTCGCCTTCGGGACGGCGTGGTTTAAAGTGCCCCCCTCGGTGAAAATTACGCTCACCGGCACCCGCCTGGAGAATGTCTCCGCCAAAGACATCGTGCTCAACCTGCTCGATTATTTTGGTGCGAATCGCTTGCTTGGCTGCGCCGTGGAATTGTATGGTGACGCAGTGGACGCGCTCACGCTGGATGAACGCATCACCATCGCCTCAATGGGTACGGAAATGGGCGC
>CAYZQQ010000295.1:0-4912 GCA_964480075.1 uncultured Anaerolineaceae bacterium | reverse complement strand
CCGCATTCGATGTCTGTGTCGAGCCGGTGCAGACCGTGGCAGAAACAGTGGCACATCCCCACACCCAAGCGCGGCAATTGGTGGTGAATGTTCCCAAACCCAACGGCAAAATCCAGCGGCAAATCGGCAACCCGTTCAAATTTTCGGCGGGCGAACCGCACTACCGGCACACCGGGGGCGCGCTCGGCGCAGATACCGAATCAGTTTTGCGAGAGATAGACTATTCCGCAGAAATGATTGCTGCATTGCGCAAAAATGGGGTTTTCGGGTAAACTATTGTAAGGCGTATGATACATAATTACAGTCTACTGAAATCGCACAATTGGGCATCTCCAAATTAATCAAACACTTACTGAAAAGAACTTTATGAAAAATAATCCCTTGCCCCGACTGGATGTAAACAAGAAATCAAGAGATGACATACTACCTTTTTGCCGTCTCAAACCCGGTGAAATATGGACTGACCCGGTCAATGGACATAAAGTTGGCTGTCTGAACGCCAGTCGGTTACCCGACATCCAGCAACTGATGGATGGCGACACGGCGCAACTAGCCGTTCATGACCCGCCCTATAATTTGGTTGCGTTTGAAGAACGACAATTGAGCGAATATGTGACATGGTGCAAGCAATGGATTGACAACTCTTGGAAAGTTCTAGCCCCAAATAGTGCTATCTACATTTGGCTTGGGGCTGACCAAAATAATCATTTTCAACCGTTACCTGATTTTTTGATAATGATGCGTGAAACCGGGTTTAAGCCACGAAGCCTTATTACCATGCGAAATCAACGGGGATACGGCACACAAAAAAACTGGATGGCAGTTCGGCAAGAGTTATTATACTACACAAAAGGTAGTCCATCTTTCACAGTACAATATACAGATATACCAAAAATATTACGCGGGTACTATAAAACGATAAATGGTCAAAAAACTGAAAACTTGGAACGCAGTAAATCAAAGAACATTCGTCCCGGAAATGTATGGGGGGATATTCAGCAAGTGTTTTACCGAATGGATGAAAATGTATCCGGTTGTTATGCTCAAAAACCGCTAAAATCCATCGAACGTATTATAAAAGCCAGTTCCCAATCCGGTGATTTGGTCATAGATTTTTTCGGGCACTCTGGCACAACGCTGCTTGCCAGTGAATTGAACGGTCGGCAGTGTTTCACAATTGATATTGATCCCATATACTGTGAAATTATCATCAGACGATTGGAACGGTTGAGAAAAACCGGGAAAACCGGTTGGCAAAACAAGCATCCCTTCGAACAAGAATTACCTTTCGAGAGCAACGCTAGTCCGGATGATGCAAGTTTAAACACGCAACCGAAAACACCGTTCCAACAAAAATTGCTTTAATATCTAAATGGGAAAACTACAAGCCACACTCAACAAACTGATAAACGATATGAATAAAGGAGATTGGCAATGAATGACGCATTCATCGTTGAAGCGTTGCGCACCCCAGTCGGGCGGCGGGGAAAATCGCTGGCAAACACCCATCCGGTGGATTTACTGGCACACCTTTTTGCAAAAACAATGGAACGCACCGGTATTGACCCGGCGCTGGTGGATGACCTGATTATCGGCTGCGTTGACCAAACCGGCGAGCAGGCGTTCAACGTCGGGCGAAACGCATGGCTTTCGGCGGGACTGCCTGAATCCGTTCCCGCCGTCACCCTCGACCGGCAATGCGGCTCCAGTCTGCAAGCCATCCATTTTGCCGCGCAGGGGATTATGGCGGGTGTATATGATTTGGTCATCGCCGGCGGGGTAGAATCGATGACGCGGGTTCCGCTGGGCGTAACCATGAAAGTCGGGCCGGGGGTTCCGCTCACCGAAAATTTACAAAAACGGTACGGGCTGAAAGCCGGCGACTGGTTCAATCAAGCCATCGGTGCGCAGATAATTGCGGAACGGTGGGGCATTACCCGTGAGGATTTGGATCGATTCAGTCTGGAAAGCCACCGGCGGGCGGCTGCTGCCCGAAAAGCGGGATATTTTAACAATGAAATCATTCCCGTACCAGTGAAAAACGAGGCGGGCGAAACGGTGTTGTTCAGCGCAGATGAGGGCATCCGTCCCGATACAACTTACGAGCAAATTGCCGCGCTGAAACCCGCATTTGACGGGCTGCCGGACATCACTGCCGGAAACGCCAGCCAAATTTCTGACGCGGCGAGTCTGGTGGTGCTGGCATCGGAAGCTATGGCAGAAGAACTGGGACTGCGGCGGCGGGCGCGGGTGACGGGGTTCGCCGTGGTGGGGGTTGACCCGATTACTATGCTCACCGGCCCCATTCCTGCCACCCAAAAAGTGCTGGATAACGCCGGACTGTCGGTGGACGATATTGATTTGTTCGAGATAAATGAAGCCTTTTCACCCGTGGTACTGGCATGGCAAAAGGAAATCGGCGCGCCGATGGAGAAAGTGAATGTCAATGGCGGGGCAGTTGCGCTGGGACATCCGCTCGGTGCAACCGGCGCAAAACTCACCGCAACCCTGCTCAATGAGCTGGAGCGGCGACAGGGTCGCTATGGCATCGTAACCATTTGCGAAGGCGGCGGCATGGCAAACGCCACCCTCATTGAACGGGTGTAAGTATGCACGTAGGGGCGGCTCGCGAACCGCCCCTACTCCCCACCTTCAAATTTGCCTATTTTTGCGGTGTCGATATAATATGCCCCGTAAACGTCGTTGGTTTCAGTGGTGTTTTATTTATGCCGAAGTGGCGGAATAGGCAGACGCGCTACGTTCAGGGCGTAGTGAGCATACGCTCGTGTGGGTTCGACTCCCACCTTCGGCACTCCGTTGCGGGGTGGAGCAGAGGTAGCTCGCCAGGCTCATAACCTGGAGGTCAGAGGTTCGAATCCTCTCCCCGCTACCTTTTGGCAAACAGTGCATCCTCGTTGCAGGTAGCTGTTTGCCATTTATTATCAGCGCGGTTCGTGCGCCGCATTCGTCTAGTGGCCTAGGACACCACCCTCTCAAGGTGGCGACACGGGTTCGACTCCCGTATGCGGTACTGGCTGATGGCAGTATGTAAAATTGTGGTGGCTATAGCTCAATGGTAGAGCACCTGGTTGTGGCCCAGGAGGCTATGGGTTCGAGCCCCATTAGCCACCCTCACATTTTTGCCTCCGTAGCTCAGTTGGTAGAGCAGCCGCCTTGTAAGCGGCCGGTCGTTGGTTCAAATCCGACCGGGGGCTCTTCTACACAGGTAACCTTCACAAATTGTGCGGTTACCTTTTTTATTGTCTATCGCCCATTACACGCCGCCACATTTTGCTAGAAACGGGAAATCTATGGACCCGCTTTACGCAAACATGGAACAATTATAGAAACAGAACACACACATCGGTTTGCCCCCTCCTCTGTGTACCTGTATAATTTTTATTATAAATTCGATAAAAATTGGGACTATGAAACGAAACTATCGCGTTATAGAAAAACTAAAACAAGTTTTGGTACAAGAAGAGGGTGTCATCATTAAAAATTGGGGCGGTAAATTGCCCATCGCGCTAACCTATGCCAATAGCTATCGAGTGGGCATGAGCAGTTTGGGATTGCACACCCTCTATCGGCTTTTTAACGATGAGCCGGACGTGGCGTGTGAGCGCGTGTTTTTCGGCATTCAACAGTTTGCCCGTCCCACCGAACCCATCATTTCGATGGAATCCCAGACGCCGCTGGCAGAATTTCCCGTTATTGCCTTCACTATTTCATACGAATTGGACTATTTCAATGTGATTACTATGCTGCGGCAGGCGAATATTCCCATTTTTGCCGCCGAACGCACCGCCGCCGACCCCATCATCATCGCCGGTGGTCCCGCCGTGTATACCAATCCGGAACCGATGGCGGATATTTTCGATGCCGTGGCAATCGGCGAAGGGGAAGCCATTGTTCACCCGCTGATTGATGCGCTGTGGGACGCCATCGACCTGCCCCGTGCCAAAGCGCACGCCGCGCTGGCTCAGGTTGACGGCATGTATGTACCAACGATGAACCAGCCGCAGGTGGCGCGGGTATGGCTCAAAAATCTGAACGATTTTCCCACCGTGACGCAAATCTATACCCCCCACACCGAGTTTGGCGACCGCACGCTGGTAGAAATTGCGCGCGGCTGCGGGCGCGGCTGCCGATTCTGTCTGGCGGGATATGTTTATCGCCCTATGCGAGAAATACATTTGGATACGGTGCTGGCAGCGGCAAAGCACGGGCTTGCCCACCGCGACCGCATCGGGCTGGTGAGCGCTGCGGTGAGTGACCATTCGTGGATTGATGACATCGCCACTGAATTACGGGCGCTGGGGGCGCGGCTCACCGCATCGTCTATGCGGGTTGACCCTATCTCCGAACCGCTCATCAAAGGGTTGGCAGAAAGCGGCAATCAAACGCTGACCATCGCCCCAGAAGCGGGGTCGGTGCGGATGCGAAAAGTCATCAATAAACCCCAATCGGATGACCAGATTTTGCATGCGGTGAATCTCGCCGCTAAATACAATTTTCCGCAGTTGAAAATGTATTTTATGGTAGGACAGCCCTCTGAACAGGAGGAGGATGTGGCGGCGATTGCCAAACTGGCGCTGGCAGCCAAAGAAATTTTCCCACGAAATATGGCAATCAATGCCACGCCATACGTGCCGAAAGCGCAGACGGCGTTCCAATGGGCAGCGATGATGCCGGTAGAAACCATCGAAACGCGGGTGCGCTATTTGGAACAGCGATTGCACCCGGAAGGAATTGCGGTTCGCAGTGACAGCCCGGCGTGGGCGGCGATAGAAGGAGCGCTGGCGCGCGGCGACCGACGGCTGGGGCGCGTGATGGCACAGATGCGGCGGGTATCACTGAAAGAATGGCAGCGCGCGCTGAAAGCAGAAGGATTGAGCCAAAATGATTTTCT
>CAYZQQ010000294.1:0-4919 GCA_964480075.1 uncultured Anaerolineaceae bacterium | reverse complement strand
TATTTTACCGTTTCTAACAGCCAAATGACAATGGAGGTTACAAAGACCATCGCCACATCTCCCGCGCTGCGCAAACTAGCCAACCCCTGCGAAAAGTTGGCTGCCATATGCAACAGTGGGGCACGCAATTTTACGGGTAGAAAACGGGTGATGAAAAAGGAATAGATTTTTTCAGCCAGCTGGGGCTTTACAGCCCATAGCATTAAAAAAATAAGTGCGCCGAAAAAGAGCGCACTGGCATAAATGACGGTTTGCTTGAGCCATACGGGCAGATTCGGCACGGTGGGCAGGGCGACCAGCACAAAGACCAGCATCACCAGCCCATCAAAGATGCGTTCAACCAAGATAGTGGCGATACTGGCGCTTACCGATACCTGTTGGTTTTTTTTGAGTACATAGGCGCGGATGACTTCGCCGGCGCGGAAGGGATACACGTTGTTTCCCATGTAGCCAATGACCACCGGCGCCCACATCGCTTTTAACGGGATGTGTTTAATTCGCCGCAGTAGATAATGCCAGCGCCATACCCGCGCCCATACCGCGAAGAAATAGACAATCACCCCGGGGATAATCCAGCCATACTGCGCCGATTTAAGGGTTTCCCACAAATCGGGCAGGTGAAGTCCGCGTAATGCAATTGCCAAAAAAATAACGCTGATGCCAGCGCCAAGCCAAAATTGCCATCGTTTCCACATGCCGCCATTGTACCATTGCGGCTAAAAATAACAAAATGCACAAAACAAAAAAATGGCGTACAAAATACCATCAGGTTTTGTACGCCATTTGATAGTGTTGCACGCAAAATCAAGCCGGCATGGGAACCGCTTCGGCGGGTTCAACCAAGCCGGAGAGTGTGCGTTCAATAGTCATAATATGCGAGCATACACCTCGAGCTTTATAAAAGCTGCAATCGCACTGCCAATTTCCATTGTCATAGGTTACCAAATGGTCGTGATGGTCGCCTTTAAAGGTAACGTGGAATGAATTGAACTGAAGCCGGTCCGGCTCCTGTGAGTATTGCAGTGCTTTTTCAATCTTACCAATCATCGCTGCGTCCATATAGAACCTCCTAAAAAGTTTTTGAGATACTTTCTGAAACAGATAAAAAAGCACCCGCGTAGTTAGACACGGGTGCCGGAGTTGTCTTTATTCACTTGGCTCACTTCTGAACAAATCATAGTAAAAAACCTTCTTCGGCTTTTTCTCCATTGCATTTACACGATGAATTATAGCGGGACTCTGCGTAGAAGTCAACTGTTTTTTCAGACGGAATCTATACGCAAAACCGCCGATGTTTTCGGCGGGAGCAATTATCCCAAATGTCGCGGCGATGGGGGTTGCGGGGGCGTATGCCCCGGTGCAAATTGTGCGGGTGTGTTCCACGGATACACAATAAACCGGTCGGTGATGGCGCCGTAATAATCGGGTCCCGCACTGGGAAAAAAGTTTGCCTTTGGGCGAAAATGCAGCACCGCCGTTTCTACCATCGCTCCGGCGGCTTCCAGTCTGCCGCGCACAGCCACAATATTAATGCCATTTGCCCAAATATCATCAACCACCAGCAACCGTCTGCCGCTTACCAAGGCATCAATGGGAAACTGCATAAATGTGGGCCACGCCATCGTTTCGCTGGCTCCGGCGGTGACTGTCACGGCTGCGGTATGCACATTTTTTATGCCCATCGCTTCGCACAGAATGCCGCCCGGAAACAATCCGCCACGGGTAATCATAACTAAGCCATCATATTCGTGATTGAATTGCGGCAATAAATGGGCAATAACGGCATCAACCTGTGCCCATGTTAATACTTCGTGTTGTGAAAGTGGCTCTGCGTACATCCATTGACTCCGCATCGGTTATACAGTCATTTTACGAATTTGTTGATGCCTGTCAATTGAATTTAGTCGCCATTTCTCGTTTGTCGGAGTCTTTGCGAAATTGGGGCGGGAATGGTACACTTTTTATGATGATAATCCAGAAAGAGTGATGAACCGGGGATTTATATGGCACGGCAAGCCTTATACCGAAAATGGCGTTCGCAAACATTTGAAGATGTTATCGGGCAACACCATGTTACCGAAACGCTAAAAAATGCTATCGCCGCAGATAGAGTGGCGCACGCATACCTGTTTACCGGACCGCGCGGCACGGGCAAAACTAGCACGGCGCGAATTTTGGCAAAAGCAGTAAATTGCACCGGCGACGGTGAAAAACCGTGCAATCAATGCGAAATTTGCAATGCTGTTACCGAAGGCCGGTTGATGGATTTGATAGAAATTGATGCCGCCAGCAACACCAGCGTGGACGATATTCGGGATTTGCGCGACAAAGTCGGGTTTCGCCCCGGCGAAGCCAAAATGAAGTTTTATATTATTGATGAAGTCCACATGCTGTCAAAATCGGCGTTTAATGCGTTGCTGAAAACGCTGGAAGAACCGCCGCCGCATGTGATTTTTGTGCTGGCAACTACCGAACCCGAAAAAATTCCCGCCACTATCAAATCGCGTTGCCAGCGTTTCGATTTTCGGCGAATAAATGTGGCGGATATTGTGGGGCGTTTGCAATTTATTGTTGAAAACGAAGCATTGCGCGCCGACACTGACGCGCTGACATTCATCGCGCGGCAAGCGGGCGGTTCCATGCGCGACGCCATTAGTTTGCTTGACCAGTTGACGGCATATGGGCACGAAGAGATTTCGCTGGAACTGGTGCATTCGGTGCTGGGCATAGCGAAAAATACGGCAACCATCGGCGTGATTGATTGTTTGCTGGCGGAAGATGTTTCCGGCGGACTGGCGCAAATCAACGACGTTATCAGCAGCGGGGTGGAACCGCGTCAATTTTTGCTGGAGATGCTGGAATATCTGCGTGGATTGATGGTGCTTCGATATGGAGAAGGGCAACAATTCTTAAACCTGCCCTCAGAGCAATTGAAGACGATGCAGACGCAAGCATCATCGGTGGCTCCCGGCGATTTGCTGCGGATGACCCATCGCTTTAATGAAGCGCTAAAGGATTTTAAGACGAGCGCGGGCAATATTTCAATTCCGCAATTGCCGCTGGAACTCGCATTTGTGGAATCGATAACCGGCACATCCACCGCCACTGTTCCGGCGGCGCCATCGTCGGCGCCGGCGATGGTTTCCATTCCGGCGGCACGGGCTGTTTCGGCGCGCCCGCCCGCACCCGCTCCCCCGCTTCCGGCATCGCCCACAACGGAGATACCCTCTGCGACACTGACGAAAGAATCGTTGCGGGAGCGCTGGCATCAGCTTTTGGCAGAGGTGCGTCGGCGGGGAGGAAACGAAAATTACCTGAAACGTCCGATGGTTGAAGCGGTGGATATTCAGGGGAATACCATCATCATTCAGTTTGGAGCGGCATATCAAATGACCGTGAATCGCGCCAACAAATCGAAAGAAAAAATTATTGACGCATTTCAAGCCGTGCTGGGTTCGCCGTGGGTGGTGGAATTTAAAGTGCTCTCCGGTGCGCAATCTCCCCAGTCTGCCGATGATGCGCTGGTTGAAGCGGCGTTGGGGCTGGGTGGCAAATTAAAAAATACCGATGAAGATAATTGACAGCGTTTGATTTTGCATCGGTTTTGAAACCTGAAATTATTTTTTGGAGGGAATATTATGGCAAAACGAAAACGACAACCCGGTGCGCGGCCCGCACCCAAATTTGGCGGCGGTGGCGGCGCGCCGGCTGGGGGTATGGCGCAACGATTGCAGCAATTGCAGCAACAAATGAAAGAAACTCAAGAGGCGTTGGGTGATAAAGTGATGGAAGTATCTGCCGGTGGCGGCGCCATCACCGTGGAAATTACCGGACACCAAAAAATCACCAAAATCACCATTGACCCGGATGTGGTTGACCCGGAAGATGTGGAAATGTTGCAGGATTTGGTAATGGCGGCGGTTAATGAAGCGATAGAGCAGTCGCAAACGTTGGCATCTAGCGAGATGGAAGGTCTCACCGGCGGGTTGAATATCCCCGGGCTATTTTAATAACAACCATGAATGTTACCCCGAAACCCGTTTTGCGGTTGATTGATGAATTTTCGCGATTGCCCGGCATCGGTCCCAAAAGTGCGTCGCGGCTAACTTTTTACCTGTTGCGCACCGGCTCGGAACAAACGGAAGGACTGGCATCGGCTTTAATGGAACTACATCAAAAAGTGAAATTTTGTGCGCAATGCTTCAATATTGCCGAGACTGATCCATGTGTCATTTGTGCCGATGAACACCGCGACCGGGGCGTCATCTGTGTGGTAGAAGAGCCGCTCGACGTGCTGGCTATTGAGCGCACCGGCGACTTTTTGGGATTGTACCATGTATTGCACGGAGCAATCGCGCCGGTGGAAGGGATTGGTCCCGAAGATTTGCGGATTGCGGAACTGGTGACGCGGGTGGAACAGCTTAAACCCCGCGAAATAATTATTGCCACCAATCCGAATATGGAAGGGGACGCAACCGCCATTTATATTCAGCGGCAGTTGGCAGGTATGGATGTGGCGGTAACGCGGTTGGCACGCGGACTGCCCATCGGCGGTGATTTGGAATATGCCGATGAAGTCACGTTAAGTCGGGCGCTCGCCGGACGAAACAAAATGCTCTAATTGGCAATAATTATGCGTTAAAGCCGGGGTTTGCCCGGCTTTTTTATGCCACATCAAAACCGAAATTGTGATTTGACAAAGGGTCAGAAGGGTGTATAATTCCGCCTCGTTGTCGCCGAAACGGGGCACACATTAACCGGCAAAACGGGTTTGGAGCGAAAGAAAATCTCCGCCACTGATTTGCCCGAAAAAGTAGAACGTGATATACTGTTTTTCTTGTCGGGGCAAAGAAAATCCCTGATAAATGGGACATTAACAGTTGAATAGTGAAGGTAAGAAGTGCGAGCGATTTATTTGT
>CAYZQQ010000293.1:0-4950 GCA_964480075.1 uncultured Anaerolineaceae bacterium | reverse complement strand
GTAACACAGCGCACCCGAGAACTATTGCATGAAAAAACAAAAGTAGAAGCAATTTTGCGCGGCATGGCTAATGGGGTGCTGGTAATAGATACCCAGCGGCGAGTGCAAACAATTAATGATGCCGCGTCGAAAATACTTTCCGTCTCCATGGACATACTGGGCAAATCGGTTGATGATAGTGCCTTTAATAGCCAATTATGGCGTGCTGTCCAAACCGTTGTCCACAATAATACAAATAGCAGTCTGTTTGTACGGAATATTCGCCCCGATAATTCATTGCAGGCGGTGCGCATCCATATAACCCAAATTACGATAGAAGGCGGCATTGAGGGGTGGGCGGTTGTATTGTCCGACATAAGTTCAATTGTTGAAGCAGAAGAAATGAAGGTTCGATTTATGACCGGCGTTACCCATGAACTCAAGACACCGTTATCCATTATCCAACTGCATACTAATAATATGATAAGATACCATGAACGGCTTTCGATAGAAAAACAAATGACTTTATTAAACGGAATTCATGTTCAAACAGACCGCTTATCTAAATTAATTGATGATGTTTTGATTCTGGCGAGGGTGGGAAATAACAAAAAAAATATCGGAGAAAAGCGGGCATCACTGACAGAGGCAATTGAACAGGCATTAATTAAAGTTTCGGCATTAGCTGCCGACAAAAAAATAGAAATTGTATGGCATCCCGATTCAACTGTCGATATGACACCTATCGCGATAGATCCCCAAAACCTTATCCTAATAATTAGTAATTTACTAGAAAATGGAATAAAATACACAATGTCACACGGAAGCATTACCATAACAACCCAAAAAATTACAAGAAACATGCAGCCGTTACTCCGGTTTTCAGTTACTGATACCGGTATTGGTATATCACCAGCAGACCAGAAACACATTTTTGATAGATTTTTCCGTGCTGATAGAACTCATGCTGTTCCGGGTACCGGATTAGGGTTAGCAATCGTTAAAGAAATCGTAAGAGCGCATAAAGGGGATATTAAAGTCACCGGCGAACTGAATAAAGGTAGTACATTTACGGTAACTTTACCGCTTTTCAAAGCAAATTAATCGTACCCCTTTGGTAGGTGAGGCGTGCAAAGACTACGAATATTTCTGGTTTTTCTAGTCGTCGGATTATCATTTTTTTTCAATATTGAACGTCTGGATTTTGGCGAAGAAAATATTATTAATATCGCTTCGTTTGTGTATGTCATTGGTTTTGGGGCGGTTGTCATCACGATTGCTTTGCCGCAAGTACAGTATATCAAACGTTGGGTCGTGATGGTTTTTTGGGGGGTGGTATATCTTTTGGCAAAAATACTGATTTTCAACCAACGTCCGGCTGTTGGTGGCGTTTACACCTATCTTTCCATTTCCGAATTGGCAATGCTGCTGGCGCTTGTGTGGATGGCGTATCAAGTTACCGGCGTGACGCAATCGTTTGAAAATGCCGTGGAAAAAATAACCATCGGCGGGACAGAAGGCGCATATGTAAAGTCGTTGGTGGAAGCCGATGAAGACATCCGGCGCGAGATGTTTCGCAGTCGGCATTACCGTCACCCGTTGGGCGTGATCGCGGTGCAGCCCAATTTGAATGATGCCACTCCGGAAGCGTTTGCTATTATTCGAGAAGCGCAGACGGCTATGGTACACAGTTATATCGTCAATAATATGGCTAATACCCTTCGAAAATTTCTGCGACCCACAGACATAGTTTTGGAAGATCGGAAAACTCAGCGAGTTTATGTTATTTGTCCGGAAACATCACCGAAAAATCTGAAAGTATTACTGGAATATGTGCAGGATGTAACCGCTGATGAAATGGGCGTTGGGGCAAAATACGGATTTGCTACCTTCCCGGATGAGGCAGTGGTATTTGAAGACCTACTGGAAAAATCGGTGGAACGGTTGCAGTCTCAAACACAGTCGAACCAACTGGAGAACCTATGACAGACGCAGAAAATACAACGGCACGTATTATGATTGTGGATGATAACCCCGAATTTCTTGCGGGGCTAAAGCTCACGCTGGAAATGGAAAATTACACGGTTATTTCCGCGGCAGATGGACAACAAGCGTTGGACATACTGGAGGATGCTCTCGCCATGAGGAAGGGTATCTCACCACTGCCGGATTTGATTTTAGTCGATATTATGATGCCGGTTATGGATGGATATGTATTTTATGAACGTGTCCGCTCAAACCCATACACCAATCATATCCCTATGATATTTCTAACCGCCAAGGACTCCGGTGGCGATATTCAACACGGCAAAGGACTGGGAATTGAAGATTATCTGACAAAATTGGCATCTACCGATGAAATTTTGGCGAGTATTCGCGGAAAGTTGGCACGCATAGAACGGCGTCGAGCGTTGCTGGAGCAAACAGTCACCACCGGAAAAAACACCTCTACCGAAACTATGTCGTCTCGCCAGCGAAATTTACTAATTATGATTGCGGTGTTTGTGGTGTTGTTGATAATATTTGGTTGGGGGTTGGCATCCATTATGGGGTTACTATAACTGGAGTGCATAATGGCGCGACTATATTTTGAGGAACCGATGCAGGTTGGAAATTTTAGCCCCGCGTTGGATTTTCTGCGGTTTAAACGGCGATTGGTAAAAGAGTATCCGTGGGTGAAGCGGTATGAGCAGCAACAATCCCCGGTTCCGGACAAAATATTTTTAGCACTGAAACGTTTGGGTGATTTAACACTGGTTTTTGTGGCTTTGCCCGTTGTAATTCCGTTATTGATAATAATTGCAGCCATTATTAAACTAGATGACCCCAAAGGCAGCGTGTTTTTTTTGCAAAAACGTACCGGTCGTTACGGCGAGCGGTTTCGTATGTATAAATTCCGCACAATGGTGCATAACGCGGAAGAATTGAAACAAAAATATGCACATTTGAATGAATTAAAATGGCCGGACTTCAAAATAACAAATGACCCACGTGTTACTCGCGTTGGGCGAATTTTACGTAAAACCAGTCTCGACGAATTGCCACAATTGCTGAATGTATTAAAAAATCAGATGAGTCTGATAGGTCCACGTCCAACGTTTTTTAGCACAGATAGATATAAGTTATGGCAAACAGAGCGTCTGGATATTAAGCCGGGAATTACCGGCTTATGGCAGATAACGGGTCGTGGAAAAGTGAAATTTACCGAGAGAGTGTATTTGGATATATTTTACGTCGAATATTGCTCGATTATGTTTGATGTGGAAATCCTGATTCGTACCGTATCAACAGTTATTACTCAAAAGGGCGCACATTAAACCGGTAGTGTGTACCGAGGGTGGGGAAAAATACATGGAAATCCGTCAATATTTTGACATTTTTAAACGAGGGTGGTGGATGGTGTTGGCTATGATACTGCTGATTTCCGGCATAGGGGTATATTATAGCTATTCCCAAACACCGATATATGAATCTACTGCAAATTTTGTGGTCAACCCAACGTTGCTGGTAAGTGAAACTGGCGATGTTTTGTACAGTTTAGATACACTTGCCAGCCGAACAACGCTGGCAACCACATATGCCAATATTTTGGGCAGCCGCACAACGATGAAAGATGCCGTGGCTTTAATGAATATTTCACCGGCAATGACCAAAGATTACACGCTTTCTACGGTGGTATTGCCGGATTCAAACGTCATCCAATTGACCGTGCGCGGCTCTTCCCCTGACCTTGCCGCCGACTTGGCTAATGCCGTTGGCAAAATGGGCGAACAAAGAGTGAAAAATTTACAGGAAATTTACGAGCTGCGTCTGGTGGATACCGCTATTCCCGATTACGAGCCGGTTTCGCCGAACCATCCCGTGGATATTACCTTGAGTGTGATGGTGGGTATTGCAGGAGGACTCGCATTTATTACTCTGCGGGAAATTTTGGCACAAACGTTGGAACAATCGTCGCAAAAATCTGCGGCAGGACAATCTTCTGTCGTCCCGATTTCTCCCCTTGACCCAATACCCGTTCCTCCGGTAGCGGCAACAGACACCGCACCCTCTGAGAACGGAAAATCTACCATCCCACCCTCAAAAACAGCACCGGAACCGAAAGATACGCCCAAAGCTGATGCGTGAAACCTATTCTATTGGTGAAAAAGAAAATACTTCAATGATGACCTTGTCTGGCGTTGCTATGAAGGCAACCCGTACCCGCATCGCCATTAATGTTGTCAGTTTTGTGGCGGCGTTGGGGCTTTCGCTGGGGTTGTTGGTATTATTAATCGGCTTCCGTGATTCACAGGCGGGATTGCTGGCTGTTGGCGGTTTGGCGGGCTTGGTGCTCGGTGGGGCGATTTTTTTTTACCCGGAAATAGGCGCGTATGTGCTGGCAGTGACGGTTTTTTCCAATGTGTCGTCCATTTTCACCGATGCCGGACTGCCCGGCATCAATAAACCGCTGGTGGTGTTGACTCTCTTTAGCATTGTGGCAGGACGATTTGTTCGCCGTCAGCCGTTTCGAGTTCAGCGCACAGAATGGCTTCTACTGGGCTATCTGACGGTGGCGCTGGCGTCCACCTTTTTTGCCACCGCCCGCGCCGAGGCAATTGCTGCGTTCATTGGCGTTGCCAAAGACGTGTTGATTGCGGTGATACTGGTGTATTCGGTGCAGACGGTGCGGCAGTTCAAAATCACCATTTGGCTGGTTATTGGCACGACGGCGGTTGTGGCGGCAATGGGCGCGTTTCAGGCGGTTACCGGCAATTACGGCGCAACGTTCGGCGGATTTGCTACCGTTACCCCCGATGTAAATCAAATGCGGCTATCCGGTCCGGTGGGCGACCCTAATTTCTGGGGGCAGATTTTGGACGCGGTACTGGCGCTGGCGCTCTATCGTTTCATCGCCGAGAAGAAATTCTGGGTGAAACTTGCCGGTGGGGGAGCGTTTTTTCTGCTGTTTTTTGTAGTCATCAATTCCTA
>CAYZQQ010000292.1:0-4959 GCA_964480075.1 uncultured Anaerolineaceae bacterium | reverse complement strand
ATGACCATCGCAATTGTAAAGAATATCGGTTTAATGTAAAATTGTAGGGGCAAGTGGATAACAGCACAAAAACGGGGAAAATTATGACGACCCACATTTTACTGGTTGAAGATGATAACACACTCATGGAAACGCTTTCGTACAATCTAAAAAATGAAGGGTACAAAGTTACGACCGCTACCGATGGTCAGGATGGACTGGAGTTGGGACGCAATAAAAAAATCGATTTGATTTTGCTCGATGTGATGCTCCCCGGCTTGGATGGTCTTTCGGTATGTAGAATTCTGCGCCGTGAAGGGATGGAAACACCCATTATTATGCTCACCGCCCGTTCCGGTGAAATGGACAAAATTATCGGGCTGGATTCCGGCGCGGATGATTATATTACCAAACCATTTAGTTTGGGTGAGCTGCTGGCGCGAGTGCGCGTGGCGTTACGCCACCAACGTGCTGCCACTGCCGGTAATATGCTGGAAGTCGGCGGGTTAGCTATTGATTTGGTGGCGCGCCATGTGACCCATTATGGCAAAACACTTTCGTTGAGCCATAAAGAATTCGATTTGCTGGCGGAATTGGTGCGAAATCGGGGCGCGGTATTGTCGCGTGATTTGTTGCTCACTAAAGTTTGGGGCTACGATTACACCGGCGGCACACGCACGGTAGATGTTCACATTCGCTGGTTACGGGAGAAAATTGAAAAAGACCCCTCGTACCCGAGACACATTTTAACCATCCGCGGTATCGGCTACCGCTTTGAGGCATAATGACGCAGCGGCTATCAGACACACCCGTCATCGCTCGATATACGGCAGTGATGGCGTTGGAAACCGATGCCATCATAGTGGTTGATGAACAGTTGCGCGTCGTCGATGCCAATTTGGCGGCGCAAACAATGTTCAATATGGCAGAAAATAGCGGAGTGGAATCAAATTTACAGCAGTGGATTCCCGACCCGCAATTGACAGAATTGACGCAACAAGCTATTGTCAATCGGCTGGAAATTGTGCAGCAGATAAATCTGGATGTCCGCGTTTTGCAGGCGAAAATTGTGCCGGTGGGCGATGGCAATTTGCGAGAAGTTTTGCTGTTGCTGCGCGACGTGAGCGAATTGCAGCGACTCGGACGCGCCCGCCGCGAGTTGGTGGCGAATATCTCACACGATTTGCGCACGCCCATTACCGGCATTCAACTGGTGGCAGAGACACTACAGCACGGGGCGTTATCCGATAAAAAAATGGCGCCCATTTTGCTGGATAGAATTTTGGACGAAGTTGAAATTCTCGAACAAATCAATCAAGAATTGATGGATTTGAGCTTGATTGAAAGTGGCAGAATGCCACTAAAATTGGTTCGTTGTAACCTGACCAAACAGGTCAATAAAACCGTAAAACGGCTCCGCGCGCAGGCAAAACGGAAAAAGCTGACATTGACGATTGACCTGCCGGACAAAATCCGGGTGCTGGCAGACAAAGGAATGCTGGCGCGGGTGCTGACCAACCTCATCCACAACGCCATAAAATTCACCGAAACGGGCGGCATCACCGTGCGCACCTGCGCCGCTGCCGACCCCGGGATGGTATGTCTGGCGGTTGCCGACACCGGAGTGGGGCTGTCGGCGGCGGCACAGCGGCGGGTGTTTGAGCGATTCTATAAAATTGATAACGCCCGCACGCGCGATGAATATGAGTCGGAAAGCCATACCGGCACCGGGCTGGGGCTGGCTATCGTCCGCCATATCATTGAGGCGCACGGTGGGAAAATCTGGCTGGAAAGCGCACCGGGCAAGGGCGCAACATTTTTTTTCACCCTGCCACTGGACGAAATTCTCACTGAAGGTGTCGGAAATGATGATTTTGACGATTGACATTGGCAACACCAACACGATGATTGGGCTGTATGACGATGAAACACTGCTGAACCATTGGCGCATCAAAACCGACCGCGACCGTATGCCCGACGAATATGGGATGATTGTGCTTGGATTTTTGCAATTTGCCAAAATTCCCACCACAGGTATCGAAGGTATCTGTATGGCAAGTGTGGTTCCGCCATTGACAAAAATTTACACCCGCATGTGCGAACGCTATTTCAACCGGACCCCGCTGGCGGTGGGGCATCAAACCAAAACCGGCGTTTCCCTGCGAGTGGATAATCCTGCCGGTGTGGGCGCCGACCGCATTATTGACGCGCTGGCGGCGCATCGGCTGTATGGCGGTCCCGCCTGCATCGTCGATTTGGGGACAGCCACCACTTTTGACGCGATTTCGGCGGTGGGAGAATATCTGGGCGGCGCCATCACGCCCGGCATTGGCATTGCCGCCGATGCGCTGTTTCAGCGCACGGCAAAACTTCCCCGCGTGGAATTGATTGCCCCGCCGAACGTTATCGGCAAAAATACCGTCCATGCCATTCAGAGCGGGTTGTTGTATGGCTATGTGGGGATGATTGAGGGGATGGTGGCGCGTTTTCGCGCCGAATTAGGGGCGGAGATGAAAGTGATTGCCACCGGCGGATTGGCACGCACCATCGCCGCCGAAACCACGGTTATTGACATCATCAATCCGTGGCTCACGCTGGAGGGGCTGCGGCTGGTGTGGGAAATGAATGCTCCGTGACGATTATGGTTCGGCAAAAATCGCATCCATCGCTTCCGGCGCAAATTCTGCCACTATGTCTGGGGTGATGGCATTGGCGCGGGCAATGGCGCTGTACAGTTTCGCCGAGCGGCGCGGCGTGCGTTTTTGCGTGTCCGGATTCAGCGCAATCAACCCGAACCGGGTAGACCACCCCTCCACCCATTCATAATTATCCACAAATGTCCAATAATAATAGCCGCGCACATCTGCGCCCGTTTGAATGGCGCGATGCACCGCCGCCAAATGCGTCAGCAAAAAACGCGGTCGACGCGCATCGGCAGCATCAGCGAACCCGTTTTCGGTGATGAACAGCGGTTTGCCATACCGCGCTAATCGGCGGCACACGCGCGCCAACCCCTGCGGATATACTTCACGGTCTGCCCACGGCGCGTCCCACATTTCCGCGCCGGCACGCGGCATCAATCGACCAAACATTGTGAACGGCGCGCGCGCATCAAACTCCACCGACTGCCGCCCATAATAATTTATGCCGATAAAATCATCGCGCCCGGCGGCGATGTTGTGCTGGAACAAATTCAACGGAAAACCGAATCTCTGCTCGTATACGGCTTCAAATATACGCCGGTTGAAGAGCATATCTTGCCAGCCCGCCACCATTTTGTTCATCCGATTATCTTTCAACGGGTCGAACACGGGGGTGTGTTTGACCAACCCGACCTGCGCCTGCGGCTGGTGGGTGTGAATGGCGCGCTCGGCGGCGCGATGCGCCCGTGTCATCGTGGCGGCAATTTTGAATGTCTGCGGAAAACTATGCTTGCCCGGCGACCAATCGCCCACCAAATGCGAAAGGTAGGCGTACACCATCGGTTCGTTGATGGTACACCACACGTCCACCAAATCGCCCAACGCCTCCACCGCGTGCGCCGCATACCGCTCAAAGCGGGCGACTACATTCTCCGCCAGCCAGCCGCCGCGCGCCGCCAGCCATAGCGGGTTTGTAAAATGGTGCAGGGTTACCATTGGGGTGATGTTCAACCGGTGCAACTTGGTCAAAAGTTGGCGATAGCGGTCAATGGCGGCATCGTCCCAGCGATTTTCTTCCGGCTCGATGCGGCTCCATTCCAGCGACAGCCGCAGGGCATTCAACCCCATTTCGGCGGCACGGGCAAAATCGGTCTCTGCCCGGTGATGGCTCGCATCCCACCAATCGGTTGTCAGTCCGCTGGTGGTGCCATCGTGGGTATGTCCCGTTTGCTCCCACTGCCAAAAATCGTTATGGCGATTGTTACCTTCGTTTTGATGGGCGGCGGTTGCCACGCCCCACAGAAAATTATCGGGGAAATTTAACGGTTGAAAAGCGGTCATATCAGTGCCTCTAGACAGTAGTTCGAGAAATTTTCAGTCCACAGATAAAATCAGAAGACTACCTATCGGACAGGTTTAATCGGAACACAGATTTTCGCGGATAAATTTAAAAAATCAGCGAGAATCGGTTTAATCCGTGTACCCACAGGGCATAATAATCATCCGTGTGCTATTCAAAAATCTGTGTCCATTTGTGTGAACCTGTGGACTATTCAAACTTAAATTCCAAAATTTGTTGAACCTGAATCGGATTGGTGAAAATGACGGTATCGAGTTGCACCGCGGTTGCGCCCGCTCGCAGGTACGATTGCGCGTCGGCGGGGGTGTGAATGCCGCCACTGACCACCAGCGGCGTATCCGGAAATAGTTTTCGGGTAGCGATGATAGGGGGAACAGCGGGCGCGGCAATGCCCAACCCGAAATATTCGCCGCTGATAGTGCTTCCGTCCGCGCCGAAAAACCCCGCGACGGGCGTTGCCGTCAGCGTCAGCGCGTCCGCGCCTGCCGCCAGCGCCGCTTTTGCCATATTTTGTGCCGTGAGTGGAATTTTTGCCAGCACGGGCAATTCGCTGGCATCCATAACCGCCGAGATGCAGGCGCGCACATCGGCGGCAGAATGGTCGGGTGAAAAGCCGATTTCAAACGCGGTGATGCCGCCGGTGCTGTCCAGTGCGCGAGCGGTGCGGAACATATCGGCGGGGTCATCGGCGGGCAGATGGGCAATCACCGGCACGGGACTGTTGCGCCAAAATTTGACATTGGCGCGGATGATTTTTTTCACCCCGAAATTTCCCGCCGGATGATGGAAAATCACCCCACCGGGAACTTCTGCAAAATGCGGCGGCGCGTACCGGCGCGGGCGCAGGGTGATGGGATTGGTGACCAGTGCGCCGAACCGGGCAGCGTCAATGATGGGCACGTATGGATTGCCGCCATATCTCCAAAAACCGGCGGCGGGCATCACCGGCGTGGCGATGGGTAATCCAAATTTGTGGTT
>CAYZQQ010000291.1:0-4967 GCA_964480075.1 uncultured Anaerolineaceae bacterium | reverse complement strand
AGCGAGAAGAAAACTTATCTGCACTCAACACCCAGTTGCAAGATTTACAGCAAGCGCTGACTGACCGACAGTTGACCTATCAAATGCAGTTGAGCCAAACTCAAACCACGCTCACAGAACGCCAGTCGCAACTCGCCGCACAGTTACAAGAAGCCCAAACTGCGCTGGCAGCAGCCAATGCACAATTAGGGCGCTAATTTTTCACTATTTTCAGGAGATAAATTATGAAACAGAGAACATCGTTAATCGCATCCGGAATTTTAACATTGATGGTTGTTGCAACTATTTTGGGGGTCAGTTTTTTGAGCCAAGCGCTGGCTCAGGGAGGCGCGTTTTCATCTACGCAAACCTCACCGATTGCGCCGCCGACAGCTACCGCAGACCCGGCAATCGCCGTCACGGCAACAGCTCAAAGCTATGACGACGCAGTGCAATCGTATCGGCAGCAAGCCTCTGATATGGAGCAGCAGTATCAAGAGCAAATTAACCGTCTGCGTGACACATTGCAATCGCTGGATACTAATTACGACACACAATTACAATCAATGAAAGACAAATTAACAGCAGCCGATACGACGGTTGCGGCTCTTGATGAGAAAACCACCGCTTCAAGTGCAACCATCACCCAAGTTCAACAATCCATTAAATCTGCGGACCAAACATATCAGACAGATTTGGATACAATGGTTGCCAACTCTCAGCAACAAGAAATGGCAATGCGCGCTGAAATTGAAACAGCGTATGCTCAACTGCAAGCCGCATATGATGAAATTGCGGCACAGCAAGCCGCCGCCGCTGCATCATCAAACTCCGGCAGCAACAACAATAGTAGCAGTAACAGCAGCCATCGCGATGATGACCACGGCGGTGAACACCACGATAGCCACGACGGGGACGGCGGTGGAGACCACAATGACGACTAAACGCAAACCCTCCAAATTGAATGGTTCAATGAAATTTGTGATTGGGATTGCCAGTATGGGGACGTTGCTCGGCGGCTGGGGTGCAATTGGACGGCAAGCCGCAGTGAAAGCCTCTGCCAACACGCCATCCCCAGCCCCCACCATCGCACCGACACAGCCGGCAATAACAGTGCAGTTGCCCACACCGACGCCATTGCCCACATTGGTACCACTGCCAACCCTGCCGCCCATCCCGACACTCGCACCGATGACGGTGGCATTACCCACCGCCATATCTGTCCCAGGCAATGTGGGTGGGGCAAATGCAAGCGTGACCGTCAGTATCCCTGCCATTCCAACATTGGCGCCATTGCCGGCAATGCCTGCGCCCCCGCCGCCCCCCCCGGCATCCCATCATTCTTCCGGCGGCGGAGGGGGTGGAGGGGGGGGGAACACATCCTCCGGTTCGTAACCCTTAAATAGTATCTGTCGGGATGGATACCCTATCATTCCGGCAGATATTTTCTCAAGAGCGCCTTCGCAACTAATACATTTTACAGAAAACTAAATGAAACTTTTAATATTTTGACTGAAAACGCAATTTTTATCATGAACATCACTAAAAAACGCCGTCATTCCCGTATGTTTTTAGCGGGAATCCATAAAAAATATGGATTCCGGATATTTTTCTTCGAAAGATTCCGGAATGATATTCCAAAATCGAATGTTTTTCAGCAGATGTAAAAAGTTTCAATAGGTTCAGAATCTGGAATGATATAATGAATAATTGGCATTGGAACGGTTACGGTTTCAAAGCAATGAACACGCGGGTGTATATTTGGTTATACAGTTCAACCAAATATAGCAGTGATATTTTGCTGGACATTCAATCTACTTTTGACAGCATGGAACGCCGCTTGAGCCGGTTTATTCCGCACAGCGAACTCTCCATATTAAACCACTCGCCTGAACTTGAATTTCAAGCCAGCCCGACGCTGTTCAGCGTGATGCAAGTGGCACAATGGGCAGCGACAGCCACCGGCGGGCTGTTTGACCCAACAATTTTAGTCGATCTGGAAGCCGCCGGATACAATTGTAGTTTTGAGACGATGGCGGCTGAACAACCGGCGGCATCCGTTTCCGGCAACCTCCCGCATCCCGGGCGTTTCGCACGGGTAACATTGCATCCGGCGACGCGCAGTATCGTCAAACCGCGCGACGTGAAAATTGATTTGGGGGGCATTGGCAAAGGGTGGACGGTAGACCGCGCCGCCGACCGTTTGGTGGGGCCGGGTCCGTTTTTGGTAAACGCCGGCGGCGATTTATATGCCTACGGCGCGCCGCCAAACGAACAGGCTTGGACGGTGGAAATTCCCCATCCGGAAAACACGGCGGACACCATCGCCACCCTGAAAATTGCCGATTGCGCGGTTGCCACGTCCAGCATCACCCGTCGCCGGTGGCGGCGCGGCAACACGCACATGCACCATTTAATTGACCCGCGTTCCGGCAGTCCCGCCGATACCGATTTGCTGTCGGTGACAGTGGTCGCCCGGCGTACCGCCATCGCCGAAGTGTTCGCCAAAGCCGCGCTGATACTCGGCGCGCGAGACGGGTTTTCATTCTTGGAAGCCACGCCTGACGTGGCAGGGTTGCTGGTGACAAACGACAATCGCGTGCTGGCAACATCGCAGATGGCGGAATATACCGATATGGCGTGTTTTTCCGAAATTTAAGTTAGATTTAACATTGGCATAACATTACTTTAACCATACTCACCCAAATTTTTGATAGACTATTGGCATTGATTTATGCACAGGAGTTTTTTATGATCACATCATCCACTCATTCAAATGCACTTATTTTAGAAATGACCAGCCTTTTTGTTGGCATCATATTGGGCACAGTTGCCGCAATTATTGCTGTGATGCTGATTATTTTCAGCAACACAGCCATCGGCGTGACACCTTTGGTCAACAGTTTGAACGGCATTTTACCCGCCGACAGCCATGCGGCGCTGGTGGCGCAAATTCAAGCAATGGGCTTTCCATTGACCGGCGACACGCCGGCATACTGGTATCTGGCACGGGTATCGGCGCTGATGGGCTATTTGTTCATCTGGCTATCAATGGTATGGGGGTTGCTATTGTCAACCAAAGTGGTAAAATCACGGGTGTCCCCGGCGATGACCTTCAGCACGCATGAATTTTTGTCATTGATGGGATTGGGGTTTGCCGTGTTCCACGCCTTTGTGTTGTTGGGCGACAGCTATCTAAAATTCGGTTTGGCGGATGTACTATTGCCGTTTCATGCCTCGTTTAAACCGGCGCTGGTTGGCACCGGGACCATCAGTTTGTATTTGTATGCGCTGCTGGTGGGTAGTTTTTACCTGCGCAAGCGCATCGGGCAAAAGGCATGGCGCGCGTTGCATTACACCACCTTTGCGGCATTTCTTGCCGTAACTGCCCACGGATTGCTCATTGGCACCGATAGCACCCTCACCATTGTGCGGGTCATGTATCTTTCAGCGGCATCGAGTGTTCTGTTTTTAGTTTATTATCGAATGTTGACCGCCAAGAAAAAAACACACCGTCGCTCTCGCCGCCCACTGCCAACATCCAAATAATTTCATTCCAAAGGAAGCCTTTATGAGCAAACGTAAACGTGCATCTTCTGCCAAAAAATTTTCCCTCCCCCGCTGGGTCACATGGTTCGTCGCCGCCGTGCTGTTGATTGTGGTGTTTTCCACTGGCGCGCTGGCATTGAGCATTCATCTGGAAAACAACGACCGGTTTTGCGCCAGTTGTCACACCAACCCGGAAACCACTTTTGTGGACCGCTCCACCAAAACGCCCGCAGACCTCGCCTCGGCACACGCCGCCAAAAGTGTGGGGTGTATTGAGTGCCACAGCGGCGAGGGGAAAACCGGTAGAATCGATGCGCTCAAATTGGGCGTCCGTGATTTGGTATCGTTTGCCAGCCGAAATTATCCCCAACCGGCGCCGCTCACGCGCCCCATCCCCGATGCGAATTGTTTAAAATGTCACGCCGACATTGGAAAAGCCCAAACATTCAACAATCATTTTCATGTGCTGCTACCGCGCTGGCGACAAATACAACCAACCAAAGCCGCCACCTGTGTCGATTGTCACAGCGCCCACACCACCGACGGACGCCCGGATATTGTGTGGGTCAGCATTGCGCCCACCCAAAAACAATGCAATGGCTGTCACCGTATGCTGGCGGACTAATTTGTATTTATGATATAATAGCTGTTAGCGCATAATGGTTCTTAACGGTTACGTATATCTCATTCACTCAGGAGTTTATGGTTTATGTCCTTTCGCACTATTTTAAAATATTCCGGCATAGCGCTGGTGGTTGCCATCATCGGGTTCATTCTCATCCAGTTTATTCCGGTAAACACCGCCAATCCCCCCGTTGTTAGCGAACCAAACTGGGATTCGCCGCAAACGCGGACACTGGCACAGCGCGCCTGCTTCGATTGCCATAGCAATGAAACAACGTGGCCCTCATATTCAAAAATCGCGCCCGTGTCATGGGTTGTGTTAAACCATGTCATCGAAGGACGTCAGAATTTGAATTTTTCAGAATGGCATTCCGGCAAACGAGAAAATGCTAATGAAACCATCGAAGTTATTTTAGAAGGCTCAATGCCGCCGCTATACTACACCGCCACCCATCCTGCCGCACGGCTAACACCTACAGAAAAGCAGATGCTTGTTGATGGATTGCGTGCCACCATCCAAAATAAAGCTCAAAATTCGGTACCGAATACCGGTCTGCAAGCCCGTAAATAGTTATGATAAAAACAATTTTAGTTGTTGATGATGACCCGCTCATTATCGAATCGCTGACATACAGCCTGAAAAAAGAAGGGTTCACCATCGTTTCCTGCGGCGATGGATTAAACGCCGTTGAGCTGGCGCGCGAAACGCAGCCGCATTTAATTGTGCTGGATGTGATGCTGCCATCTCTTGACGGTTGGGAGGTGTGTCGCCGCATCCGCCAAGAGAGTGCCGTACCCATCATTATGCTCACCGC